>JBLNDG010000040.1:0-3784 GCA_050261415.1 Caulobacteraceae bacterium
ATAATATTTATCATAAGCATCAGAATATGGAACATCATTAAAGACGCATCCACAATATTTGCAAGCGACTATATCATATTCTGAAGGTAGTAAAAAATCTTCTGGTACAATCATTTTGATATGTTTAATAGTTTTTTTGTTTGTACTAAAGCATACAGGACATTTTCTATTATTATTCATTTATCTGTCCACCCTTTCCAGAATCTCAAGCCTATACTCATCAACGTCATCAATTGTAGAAGTACTGAGTGTAGTACATCCCTCACATAATGGAATGCTTTCTCTCTCTCCACGCAAGTGTTTAATTTGTATACTATGCAGCCGTTCTCCATTCCAGATATCATATAAGCTTTCATCCTTTGCGTCACCAATCAGCTCTTTTCGTTGCCAATCAGTACAGCATAAAGCTACGGTCCCATCGTGATTCACAATCATTCTCGTAAAAATAAATGGACACACATATTTATACTTAAGTGGTTGACCATAGGACCCAACTGTACTAATTGTTAATTCATTTGCAATAGTACCTTTCCAAACAGGCGCAACATTCTCGATAAAAATTTCATCAGAAATATCACCAAATGTATCATAAAAGAAATCCTTTTCAGTTTCAGTTAAATCTCCTAAGTCTATTAGTTTAATATAAACAAAGCAATTCCCTCTATTTTTGTAAAAATCTCTGATGTTCTCAACATACTCGTTAAAATTAAGTTTTATGCCTGCCACCTTTTCATAGCCATTGTCAGACAGGCTTTCAACAGAAATATTTATTCTCGAAAGCCCTGCATCAACTAATTCTCTATTAAGTATTTTATTTAATAAAGTACCGTTAGTTACAGTTTCAATACTTCTTACAACATCTTTTTCACGTGCGTATCTAATCATTTCAGGCATTTTTCTATTCATAAGCGGTTCACCAAACTCAAATAGCTTTAATTTCGCTGGTTTTTGCGGAAATTTCCCAATATCATCAATAATTTTTTTATATAACGGCATATCCATGATGCCAAACCTGATTCCACTTTCATTTATCTTTTCAACATCACTATGAAAGCAGAATTTGCATTTCAAGTTGCATACACTTGCAATGTCTACTTCGATGGAGAATGGTGTATCTCGTGGAATTACTGTCTCAAGTGGAGTTCTAGCTGTTGAAAATATTTTCGCTTGTTTTGTTGCTTTCATTAGAACACTCCTTTCTCTATGCTCTAGTAATATTTTCGAATCCAATGGCTCTTATCTGTTTTTCAATTTCCGCTGATCCATGCATAGATAAAATTAAGACCTCACCGTCAAACTCTTTCAAAAAACTAGGCGGATTAACTTTATATCCGCAAAAACTTTTATCATACATTGATGAATCATTATCTAAAAAACAAATAATATTGGCATTATTAAGATTTGTATTTGCCATAAGAGTTCTCGCAAAATTTCCTGTGCCGAAAACGGCAACTTTTTTCCCTGTACTTACTATATAGTCAATTACACTGTTTACTTTCCTTTGCTCTAAATCTTTATCAGACAACATAGTACAAACTTTTGCATGAGCTACCTCAATAACATCTGTATACTCAAAGACTGCTAATATTATAGGATCAGGCTCACTCCCAAAACATATTGCAGTACTGACACACTCTAATAAAGAAAAGCCATTATCAGCAAACAATCTCACTATCGCATTAGGACTAAAGTGGTTAATATGTTCAACATTAATGTAATGCGGCAAGGGAGAAGAATATAAGTAATACTCTAAAACGTTAGGAACAAAACACAAAATCTTACCACCATGCTTAAGATATAATTTTAAATTTTTAATTGCATTCTTTAGATCATATAAGTGCTCTAATACTCCAGACAATATTATGACATTAAATTTTCCCTGCATCCCGCTTGTTGGTTCATCATATATACTCCCTTTTATCCCTAATAAATCAGCCTCAATCAATTTATCAATGCTTGTTTGTGCTGGATCTAAACCAGCTAAATATTTGTACCCATCAATTTTCATGAGTTTGAGCATATCCCCACCACCGCAGCCTACATCAAGTATATTGTCATATTTATCTATATATTTTTTTATAAGGCTTGACACCGTTTCATAAGTCTTCAAACAAGATGTGCCTTGTGTCGGAAGAGTGCTATATCTATTATTTTGTAAATAGTATCTATCATAATCCTCTTTAGTAGCGGAAGTATTCGCATATACGAACCCACAGTTATTACATTTTGCCAGAAAATAAAAATCCGGCATCATTCCGTCCATATTAAAAGAAATCCGCTTTATGTTGCTAATGTCAGTACCCTCACAAATAGGACAAGGTCTATATACATTTTCCATTATAACCACTCCACATTCTCAAAATTCCCTCTCTAAAACCAACTATCGGTTTCCACCCAAGATCGCTCTTAATTTTGTCGACATTTGCCCTTAGTTCTACAACTCCATTAAGTATGTCCGAACTAAAATCAAGTTTGGAATTTGGACTTACTGAATCTCTTGCTTCTATAACAAATTCTTTAAGCGGACGGCTTTCACCAAAAGCTAAATTATATAAACCGCACTTACCTTTTTCACCTAACAGATATAAGGCAGCAGCAGCATCTTCAGCATATAAAAAATCCCATAGCTGGTCACCCCTTGTGAGCTTGGGAGCTTCATCAGCTTTAAAGCATCTAAACAAATACGATATGAGTGTATTTGAGTTATCTCCTTCACCATATACACTGAATACCCTGACCCATGTAAATGGCAAAGCAACCTGCTTGGATAATGTCTTGAGTATATTGTAACAAGCAAGCTTGCAAGCTCCATAGGCAGTATTGGGATTGGCAGGATAATTTTCATCTACTCTTTCACTGAAGATACCATATTCCGCCTGGGAACCCGTCATGATAAACTGCTTAACTCCCAACCTGTGAGCAACTTCCATAGCATTAACTGCCCATATGATATTTTTTGTCTGGGATAAAAATGCGTTTCTTTCGCCCTCCCATGCAAGGTGGTAAAATACATCTGCGTTTTTTATATATAAAGGCAGACCGAAGATTTCATCCATATCCAGCTCAATTATTTCAACTCCTGAAACACCATTTAACCTCTCACGCCTTTTTGAATTTTTCCTAACTACTACATAAACGAAGACATCATTCTCAACAAGCTCTTTTAATAGCCAAAAGCCCAAAAAGCCTGTCCCTCCGGTTAATACAGCTGTTTTCATTAAAAGCACACCTCATTGATATAATTTTTAATTGCTGCCTGAGTCTCGCTTGTATCAACAAACTTTTTCTGAACTGGAGCTACATCCCCTGACCTAAGGATATCAACAAATAATTTTGAGCTGTTTCCTTCACCAAAATAATTGGAAGCAAATCTATATTTAGCTGTTCTGTTAATACATGACAAAATCTTGTCGGTATCCTCTGTTGAGTGCTGTATATTCTTAAGAAAAGGTTTTTGATATCTTCCTTGCTGCCTTGTCCCAATATCAATTGCAGGAATACCGTAAACACAAGCCTCGCGTATCCCGGCACTTGAGTTACCAATAATAAAAAGCGCATTTTTTAAAAGGCTTAAAAAATCTTCAAAGGGTAATGAACGAAAAAGCTTATACTTGTTATTGTCTTTAAGTTTTTTTATTTCACGGATAATAATGTCACTCCCCAAATCATTATTGGGGTATATTATAATATAATTCTTGTTGCTTTCCTCCACTGCTTTTAAAAGATTGCGGACATTTCCCTCGATATTTGCGACCTCCGTTGTTACCGGATGGTATATAAGTAT
>JBLNDG010000041.1:0-13505 GCA_050261415.1 Caulobacteraceae bacterium
CAGGGCTGACAAACCATATGGGAGATGCGTGTTGTCAAGGGCGTGACCGGGATGATAGTATTTCCTCAATTCCAGGATGTGGTCTATTCTTTTTTTCCCTACAGTAAATTGACGCTATCAAACATAACAATATACTTGCATTTTTATATTCAATATGGTAGAATACCTTTTGTCAATTGAATTTTGAAGGAGGTGAAGGTTTTGGCTAATATAAAATCCGCTTTGAAAAGAATAAAGGTAACAAAATTCAAGACAAGAAGAAATAAAATGATAGTTTCCTCCTTGAAAACTTCAATAAGAAAGTTCGAAGAGTCTGTAAAGGCCGGAAATCTTGATGAAGCAAAGGCATTGTATCAGAAAGCAACAACAATGATTGACAAAGCAGCAGCAAAAGGTACAATACATAAGAATACAGCAGCAAGGAAGAAATCCAGGCTGGCAAAGAAAATGAAACCAGCAGTATAATTAGATTTAAAAAACCTTGATTAGTCAGGGTTTTTTACTTTTTTGCCTTGCACTTCCTTATTCAAAAAGTGTCACCAAAAGCATTTCCATTGAAAGGCGTTCTCCCATTTTGCCGGATTTTATATTCATCTCCGCTTCAATGCATTTGCTGAAAGCAGCTTTGAGTACTGCACCTTTTAAAGCTGCACTGTATTTGATACACAGCTTTACAGTGTATTCATGTATTTTCAGCTTTTCAGCTATACTTCTGCTTTCATATTTTTTACTATGCAGTTCCGATACCTCCAGCATATTTTTTATTTGTTTCGACAGCAGCGCCAGCACTCCAAACGTTGATTCCCCCTCAAGGAGCAGATCGTTGTATACCTTGAGGCTCCGGGAAACGTCCTTCTCCGAGCAGGCATTTATCAGCTTGAAAATATCGTGCTCTATGTTTTTGGGAGTTACTGCGTCTATATGGCTGACAGCTACATTTTCAGAATCTCCCATGAAGCCTGTAAGCTTATTGATCACGTTTTCAACGTCATATAAGGTCTTGTCTCCGCTTTTATCAATGTAGCCGGTTGCATTAATAAAGTAATCCAGTTCCCTTGGTCCGATTTTCTTTCCGCTCTTCCCAAGAACGTTTCTGATCCATGCGGCCAGTTCCTCTCTCTCCACCCTGTCGAATTCATATACTGCGCCGCACTTTTTTATTTCATTTACAATTTTCTTTCTTTTATCAATGCTGCCGTAGGATAGAAATACCAGACAGGCAGTTTCCGGTACATTGTTCACCACTTCATTGAAATCCTGGGCTTCTCCGCCTGAAGGCAACTGCTCCTCACCATCGCCCTTGGCTGTCTTCAACAATTTTAAATCCCTTACAACTACAAGCCTCTTTTCCGTACCAAAAGGGAAAGTTTCACAGGCAGCTGCCAATTCATGGGCTTTAACCTGCTCACCTTCCATGATAGTATAATTGAGCTCGGGGAAGGAGGTTACAACCGCGTTTTTCAAGTTCTCCCAGCCCTTGTCTATTAGGTAAGTCTCACTGCCATATATAATATATACATTTTTTATACTTCCGTTTTTTATATCACTCATAAGCTGTCTGTAACTCATACTCATCACCATGCTGATCCTGGCTGCCATCTGCAACAGGATACCTTCCCTTCGAAATTGTCCTGTATAAAATTATAATATATGTATTGATAAAATCAAAGACCTTATCAGATCCTTCATTTTATATAAATAATGGGCAATGGGCTTTAGCTGATGCTACTGTTTCACTGTCTCAACCTTCATCCTTGACCCGTCGGTAGTAATCACTACCGCGCCGGATTTATCCGTCCTGTACACATTCCCGCTGTTTTTACCTAACCGTTCAAGAGCCTGTGGTGACGGATGCCCGAAGTTGTTCCTGCCCACCGATATTATACTTACCACAGGTGTTGCTGTCTTAAGGAATTCCTCTGTTGATGAATTTGCACTCCCATGGTGTGGGACCTTCAGCACATCTGAGTTTACGGAAGCTCTCAGGAGTTTTGCCTCTACAGCCTTGCCAATGTCTCCGGCATACAGCAGCCTAAAGTTTTTGTACACCAGCCTCCCTACCAGTGAGTTATTGTTTTCATCCGCCTTATCTCCTCCGGAATTGCTGCCTTCCGGAAAAAGAAAATCAATTCTTCCTTCCTTGCAAAGCCTAATAGAATCTCCATTCCCCATTTTATATATCTTTACACCTTTTTCCCTGCAAAGTTCTAAAAGCAATTCACTGTTCGGCGATACATTGCCGGGACTTGCAGAGACCTTTGGTATTATTAGATTTTTAACATCATAGACCTTCAGGACACTTATCAGCCCCTCCATATGGTCATCATGGAAGTGTGATACTATCACAGTATCGATTTTCCATATCCCCTGATGGAGCAAAGCCGGCAAGGTAACTTTTCCGCCTACATCATAATAGTAGTCTGTATTTCTCGCTGTACCTCCTCCATCTATCAGTACAGCTTTTTTATCCGGAGTTATGATGCACGAGCTGTCCCCCTGCCCTACATCAAAGAATATCACCTTAAGGTCCTTTGACGGCAGGACATATATGAATAGTGCGAGTAAAAACGCCAGTGCGCAGGAAACAGCAATACGTTTCTTATAAGCCTTGATATAAGAGCTGTCTGTCGCATCGACTATGATAAATACTGCAATATAATAGATGGCATAAAAGTAAATGGGAAGTGAAGGTATGTACATTCCCGAGAAGCTTACCGCTGATACTGTCCTTGTTATCTCAGTCAGTAAACCAATAAGATAGTAGTCAACAGAAAAGATGTATAAAGCTATGAATTTGAAGCAAAGGCCCGTAAGCACCCCTATGAAGCCTGCTATGGTAATTGCAAAAGCTAAAGGCACAGCAACTATATTTATTATTATACTGATAAAGGATATATAATTGAAATAATGGATCAAAACCGGAGCAAGTCCCAGCCATACCGAGACAGACAATGCCATTGAATCCCTCACCAGGCCTGGAACCCTTCTTAATTTCCGGTGCATGGGCTCGTATAGAAAAGCAATGGAATACATTGATGCAAAGGATATCATACAACCGGGGTCATGCACTGCGAGGGGCTTAAAAACCAAAATAAGCAACGCAGCAAAAGAAACCGATGATAATAAATTATACCTGTGCCCCGTAATCTTGCCTGCGAGAAGGACGAGAAGCATAATCATCGCTCTTACCGAGGGAAGGGGCGCACCAATCAGAAGTATATAATACAATATAACAATAACAGTAATGATACCCTCGGTTTTTTTTGAAAGCTTAAAAGGCCTTAGAGCATAAGTCACCAGCAGCATCAAAAAACCGACGTGCAGCCCCGAAACCGACAGTATATGGGATAAACCGGACTTAACATAACCATTCCTGGTTTCTTCATCAATATCAGCTTTGTCACCTGTTATTATACCAACCAAAATAGAGGCTTCTTCATTTGGAAGGGCTGTATTAATTGTATCCCTGACCTTATCCTTTGAAAGATGCAAAACCCTTGCCAACATATTGCCTGCATCACTTTTAAGCAGATAGAAGCTCTCCGATGTGATTATCTTGTTTATTCCCTTGCTCTTATAATACATCCTGTAATCAAAATCCCCGGGATTCCTTCGTGTTGCAATATCCTCGCACCGGCCCGAGACCTTTACCAGATCACCGTATTTTAATCTGCTTTGTCCCCTCAGCCTAAAAAAAACCTTGTCCCTGAAGTTGTAAACCTTTTCTTCCAAAACCACTGACCTGCACCGTGCGGTGTACTGCACATACGAACCTCTGTCAACAGGGTCATCTATAATAATGCATTCATAGACAGCATCTCTGCCGGACAGAGCGTCAAGCCCGCTTCCGAGTCCTACTGCCAGCCTGTAGTCCAACACCCCTGATAAAAATACTATAAGCAGGATTGCCGTTTTTAAGCCTGAACTGCTTCTCCTGTTTATAAATACTACTGTCATTGCTAAAAGGAAACCGCAGGCTATAATAGCCATACCAGGGTGAAACATGCTCGATACCAGTATTCCGAAGAAAAAAGCGAAGGCGAGATATGTGATTTCGTGCCTTCCATGTTCAGTTTTTATGTTTATGCCTACATCAGCCATATTGCTCCATCCGTTACTGTGATAAGCGGATACTGCCGCATCACTGATTTATTATGCAATATGGTTTCTACTTTTAATTACCATTTTCCTTCTTTTACAGTAAAATTTTTCATATTATGTTTAACTATGTAAATTAATATTATGCCAATGGACATGTAACGCTTAATGGTAGTGACCAAGCACTGCTTCAAATTCATATATTATATTGAGGTAAGAAATTGCAGCGCATTATAAATTAGTAAAGGAGCTATAGCTATGCCGTCCGAACCAGACCTCTTAAACGTCCAGCAAATTGCTTCAGTTATCGGAGTTGCGGCGTATATTTTACTTTATATATCGACCCAGCAGTCGAAACAGGAAGAAATACAAAAACTGCTCCAATAACTCCGATCTGGAATATAGCCACCGGCGGAATAATTGCTACTATCGGTACTTATATTGTGGCAATCGGAGCTCAGCAAAGGGCGGAAGAACCCAGACCTCCGGTTGCAATTATATAAAATAGCTCCTGTTTTCGCCTGCAATCTCCATTATGCCGCTATAAACCGACGCTGCTTCAGCCATATAATGGTCAAGTCTGACACCCGGGAAAAAATGAGTAAGCAGCAGCCTTTTTACTCCGGCCTTCGCTGCAATTTCCCCGGCTTCTTTTGCTGTCAAGTGCATAGCTCTTATATATTTATCATCCCGCTCAAGGAGGCCGGCTTCACACATGAAGAAATCAGCACCCTTTGCAAATTCAACAAGGCCTTCGTTTGGGCTTGTATCACCAGAATAAACAAATTTTCTGGAGTCTTTTTCTATACACACCGAATAACTCTGGCACCCATGTACCATTTGCTTGAAGCTTATAGTCACATCACCTATTACAAGCTTTTCTTCAGGTACTATGGCTCTTATATCAAGAGCTTCCTTGTATCTTAGCCTTTCAAACTCAGCTTCCGGCTCTGACGGCGCATAAACCTTTATAGACTCCTTGAGTTGTCCCTTCATCATCTTTATATCTGCCGCATATTTAAGTATCATAATATCACTCATATGATCACTGTGGAGGTGTGTAAGTATTATTGCGGAGATCTCTTCTACTTCGATATACTGCTGCAGCCTGCTTAATACTCCATTGCCGAAGTCCAGAACCAGCTTAACAGTACCACTGTCAATAAGAAATCCCGAGCAGGCTCCATTTGCCTTCGGATATGGCCCATAGTTTCCCAAGACTGTAAGTTTCAATCCAATCCCTCCCATTGAGCGTTTATAGCCTGTGAAATCAAAATACCAATGGCTTTAAGGTAATTTTATGTTAAAAAGTGTTAATTTTCAATAAAAATAAAATAAATAGCTGCACGAGCAGCTATTTAAACTACATGAATCTTGTCGGTATGACCGAATCAATGAGCCCTATGACGACTGCACCTATTACTGCTCCAAGCAAGCTTACCTCCATACCTGGAACGAGGTATTGTGCGAAATAGATAACGGCTGCTGATACAAGAAAGCCTGTTATACCTCTTCCAAAAGGAGATACATCAAACTTGAACAGTTTTTCAATGAGATAATCGGCTGCAGAAATGACAAGAGCTGCTATCAATGCTGTTACAAATCCTCCCCGCATCCGGAATCCCGGTACAAAAAATGCAGTAACCATAAGTACCAGAGCAGCTACTGCGAACCTAACAATAAAACCGATTATACCTGATCCTGTCGTTCTCCTTTGATCATCATGATCAGTCGTAGTGTTTCCCATGCAAATCACCTCCTGAGCTTAATTTAACCTCAGCAGGATGATAATATACTACCATTAATTTGAATACATGCTTGCAAAAAAGCTTTAGATAAAAAGTATCTATATATTTAGCACTAAACATTTTACATTGAATTCAAGATGTGTGAAATATATTGCTTAATTCATATAACGCATTAAAATTCTTATATTGTGTCAAGCAAACAGCCCTGCGAAGCTGGTTCGACCCCGGGATGTTTGCGAAGGTAGAATGTAATAGAATTTATGCGTTATATATACTGAATTTTATTTTTTGTTGAAGTTATTGTTTTTGCGCCGAAAAAATTTTTGTATAAAACAGGGGTAATTGCAAAAACTGCAGCCAATACAAGTGAAAGCACAATTTTCCTGAACGAAAGCGACATCATTGAATTTCCAAAATATACATAAATAAATACTCCCGGTATTGAACCTACAACAGTGCCCAGGATATAATTTAACAATCCTACCTTCGACAATCCGGAAATGCAGGACACTACATCATATGGAAGTATTGGAACCACCCGCATCAGAAAGACACTGTAAAAGCCATTATTGGAAAAAAGCTTATCCACATTTTTAAACCTATTTCCTATTATATGCTCTGTCCACCGGTTTCCCAGCAGTCTTGCCAAATAAAATGTCAGGATAGAGCCTGCTGAAAGGCTGACAAGAGTAATTGCCGCGCCCAGCAGGGATCCGAACAGAATCCCCCCCGATACCGAGAACAATCCACAGGGCACGGCAAGCAAACCTCTTGCAATGCATAACGCCATAAAAACCAGCGGAGTATGTCTGGCAAAACCCCTTAGAAAAAACTTTAAATCATTTATACTTATGCTTCTGAAATTCTTGTAAACAATAAATATGGTAACAAACAAAAACAGAAGCAGCAAAAAAATTGCTCTCTTGATTAAGACTTCCCTTTTCATCGGTTCATTTTGCTCCTGTAATCAATATGCTTTTATAACTTTTCCTGCCTAGTTATATAATAGCCCTGGCAAATTACATTTTATACACGCCTGTCGTTTTTTGACCTTAACTGCTGCATTGTATTCTTTGTACCTGAATAAAGCCCTGATGCTGTAAGTCCATAGACTATACCCTTGAAAATCCCGCTTCTGATGTCGTTCGGATCGATAAAGAAAATTCCTATTAAAATTCCGAGCACAACTGCTGCAATAGCTGAGAATTTCTTTGGAAAGCCTAATCCCTTAGCAAGCTCTACTATTGCCAGTATTACGGGCACGACTATTGTCTCGTTATATTGCATTAGGTTCCCTCCTTTCATTAATAATATTGATACATTGTACACGTCCGGAACATATCTTCTCCGCTTATTGAACTATATGCAGCACAGTGATAAACTATATACGTCATGAAAAAGATTTATTACAAAAAATCAGTTAAAGCGATTGTTGGAGGTACAAATGAAAACTGAAAGGCTTTATTTTGATAACCCATATATGAAGGAATTCAAGGCAAATATAATAGAAATTCTGCCGTATAAGGATAAGCAGGCTGTCATACTTGATAGAACCGCTTTTTATCCGGAAGGTGGAGGCCAACCTGCAGATACAGGCCATTTAAACAATATTCCGGTACTTGATGCTATTGAAGAAAATGGTGAAATACTTCATATAGTCGAATCAGCACCTGACTCGAAGGAAGTAACCGGTTTGATAAATTGGGAAAGGCGCTTTGACCACATGCAGCAGCATACAGGGCAGCATATACTGTCGGCTTGCTTCGATAAGCTGATGAATGGCGGTACTGACAGCTTTCACCTGGGTAAGGATATAGTCAGCATAGAAATAGGCATTGACAGCTTTACAGAGACTGACGCATCACGTGTTGAAAAGCTGGCAAATGATATAATATACAGCAATATTCCAGTAAGTGCGCGTATAGTAAATGATGATGAGCTTCAGAGCATACCTCTAAGGAAAAAGCCTAAAGTAACTGAGAATATTAGAATTGTTGAAGTGCAGGAGTTTGATTATTCTCCTTGCGGAGGTACCCATGTAAACCGTACAGGCGAAATAGGTATGATAAAGATAAAAAGCTGGGAAAGGCTTAAAGGCTGCTATAGAATAGAATTCATATGCGGTTACAGAGCTTTGAAGGATTATAACCTTCAGAATTCAATAACACAATCTCTCGGAGGAAAACTCTCAGTAAGGGATTTTGATATTGTTGAAGCGTTCAATAGAATGCATTCAGATTACAAGTCGGTGCAGAAACAGCTGCAGGCAGCACAGCAAGAGCTAATGAAGTATGAAGCTGATGAGCTTCTTGGCGAAAGCCGCCAAGTGGGTAAAGTAAAGGTCGTAAGCGTGGTTTTGGAAGGCAGAAGCATAAATGACGCAAAGGTACTATCCCAGTACATAACCCGCAACCCGGGATACGCTTCATTGATGGTATGCAAAAATGATACCGCGCAAGTGATATTTGCGCGTTCTGAAGATGTGGAACTAGATATGAACAGTCTTCTAAAATCCATTTTTCCGATCATCGACGGAAAAGGCGGCGGAAATTCAAAAACAGCCCAGGGAGGCGGCAGCAATCTTGAAGGTATAAATGAGTTCCTGGACGCAGCCCTGGAGAGAATTGAAAAAGGCTTCTAACCAGAAGCCTTTTTATATTTCCACTTGAATCCCCATGCCCATCGAAACGGCCTTCCTGTATATCTCAATTGCAACGCTCATATCCTGTATTGCCAGGCCTACGGACTTGAAGAAAACTATTTCTTCGGCGGATTCCCTCTTGATTTTGCCGAGCATCACCTCTCCAAGCTCGCCTTTAATCCCGTCCCTTCCGATAATGCCCTTTTCCATCGGTATTAATATATCTCCTGCTTCCTTAAGGGAAGCATTATATGCATCTACAATAATGGCTGCTCTGCGCACCAGTTCCTCCGGCACCTCCTGCATCGCAGGGGTATATCCGCCTACGGCAGCTATAAAGGTTCCTTCCCGGACATAACCCCCGTTAAACACCGGGGTATTTGATGTAGTTGCAGTTATTATAATATCCGATTGCCCCAGGGCCAGCTTCTCATTCGTACCCTCAAGCAGCTGTATTCCGAGTCTGCCTGACATGTCCTCAATAAACCTTTTTCTCTTATCAGCGCTCCTGTTGAAAACATATACCCTTTCGATGTCCCTTACGGCGCAAATTGCTTCCAGCTGAGTCTTCGCTTGTACCCCGGCACCGAATATCGATACAACCTTTGAGTCATCCCTGGCTAAATGCTTTGCCGCCACACCGCTTACAGCCCCGGTACGGATTGCCGTCAGGAGCTCGGCATCCATAAGAGCTAACGGCTCACCCGTCTCCATGTCATTCAGCATAAGGATTGAGTATATAGTTTGCCGTCCCTTTTTTGCATTTTCAGGATATACCGATACAACTTTTACCCCGAGGCCGCCGCTTTCCGGAATCAATGCAGGCATAAACAGGATGTTCCCGTTATGCTTATCTATGGGAATTTTTGTCCTTATGGGCACTATGGTTTTTCCCATGGTATAGTCTGCAAACACCTTTTCCATAACAGGGATTATTTCTTGAATAGTAACAAGCTTTCCAATTTCATTTTTAGACAGTATAAGCACACTGCTTCATCCTTTCAACTGATACTGCAACCTCATTGTTCTCTGCCCCCGGGCAATTGCCCTGAGCACAAGCTCCCTCAGGGTTTCTATCCTCCCATATCTCAATTTTTGCTTTTTCCGCCTCCAGAATGGCAATTCTCAACCCATCGTACTGAAATCTGAAATTCACCTTGAATCCAAGAATTTTATTAAAAAACTTCAAACCTTCATCCAAGTCGTTGATTCTAAATGCAAGATGCTCCATTCCCATAACTTCGTTATTAATCATATTTGATATGCCTCCCAAAACATAATAGTATATCAGTCCGTTAATGCCTGTATTATATCTGTTAGCCATTCTATTTCGGCAATGTAATGATATTCATGATGCTTAAGAATCGCACCGGTCATGAACTTACCTTCATCTTTCAACTCTTCTGACACGACCTTCTTACTTTCCTGCAGTGCCGCCAGATTCTTCTTAAGAGCTTCCAGCTGTTCATTCATAATTTTTGTCAGTTCGTTTTTGTCTATAGCTTCTGAAAAAAACAAAACCAGATCCGATTTGAACTGCGGCTGGTAGCTGAAATCCAGTGCCTCCTTCACCATAGCACCGAATTCCTTCACACCCTTTTCTGTAGCAGTATAGACGAAACGCTCCGGCCTCCTGCCCTCTTGGTCCCGGCTGGAGGTTATCAGCCCCTGCTGCTTCAGCTTTTCCAAGTGATAGTATATGGTAGGCAGCTTTATTTTTGTAAAATCTGAAGCCACCTCCGAAATAAGCTGCTTCAGCTTATAGCCATGCTGCGGGCCGTATCGTATTAAAAACCCTAGTATATAAGTTGGAATATCCATCTGTATCTCCCTAAATAGTCAGTACTGATTATTTATATTTTATTATTCAATACTGACTATATTTTACTATCTTATAATCTGGAAGTCAAGTATTTATATGGAAGGAGGATGTCTAAACCGCTCCATCAAACATCCTCTTTCTTTTCATCAACCATATTTTTTAGTCTATGCGCCAGGCTATCATACATCGATTTGTTTTCCTGCATCTTGTCCCAGTAGTCCAGCTTATCGTCAAGTTCTTTATAGTATCGCCTAAGTATTCTCTTAAGCTGATCCTGCATATCATCAACAATATGCCCCATTTCATCAGCCCTATCAATTGCTTCCTCTACATCCTTGCGGTGAGCCAGAGCAATCCTGTTAAACTCCTCCGCAGCTCCTGCCAGCAGCCTGTAGGAGCTTGACAGCGGGGTCAATATATTATTCAAATCGCAGATTTGCTTATACAGGAAGTCGTTCTTGTTATCCGAGCAATCATTCATATTACTCACACCCACCATTATCATTCTAAAATTTGCTTCATAAATCAATTAGGGCTATTCCTATACATATAACTAAATATATGATATATTAGGTTGTGTCATGCAACATTATTCAAGAATAAAATGAAAGGCCTTACTGGTCTATCATTTTATATAAATCATCGGGGTGTATATATGAATTTTAACACTGCAGTTAGTCAGATATTAATATTGTTTATAATAATGTTTATAGGAATAATCGCAAAAAGAACCAGGGTAATCAATAAAAACACAGAAAGCTCAATATCCACATTAATTATGAATATTGCTATGCCGGCATTGGTACTCGCTTCAACCAATTTTGAAAAAAACAGTGAAGTACTGCCGAATATGATAAATATACTGATAATAACCGTTGTATCATACCTGGTGATAATCCTCGGAAGCACACTGCTAGCCAAGGCGTTGAAATACGAAAAGGTCAAAGCCAATGTATTTATATCTTTAATTGTTTTTGCAAATGTAGGTTTTATGGGTTATCCGGTAATAAGAGCTCTACTGGCTGAGATAGGAGTCTTCTATGCTTCTATTGTCAACCTGGTGTTTAATGTGCTCGTATGGACTTATGGAATTCTGCTTTTCAACAGGAAGGATGGGCTGGAATTTAAAAAACTACTAAATATTGGTACAGTTTCCTCATTGGTTGCAATACTTATATTCCTGCTTGGTATAAGGCTGCCTTACCCTGTTCAAACTGCATTGGATCTGACAGGCAAAATGACAGCACCCTTATCGATGCTCCTCATTGGTGCGCTTATTGCTGAAATTGATGTCAAAAAACTTATATCAGACAAAAAAGTCTATTTTGTCTCAATAATACGGCTTATAATGGTACCTGTTGCTACTGCCTTTATTTTAAAGGCAATAGCAACAAACAGTATGGTAACATCAATTTGCACTATTATGGCAGCAATGCCCTCTGCTGCTACAAATGCAATTTTTGCGAATGAATTCGATTCGGAACCAATTTTTGCCTCAGTTGGAGTGTTTATAAGCACATTGATGAGCATTTTAACGATTCCTTTGACAGTTTACATACTGGCTAACTTTATTTTGTAGCTTATAGAATATTATATTTGCAAAACCTATATTTTCAACTTATGTATTTGCCAAATCCATAGAATACTAATACTGAAAGGTGGTGTTTTATGATGGCAAGAAACACTGAAACAACATATAAGACTTTAGCTGGAAAAAGGACGGGCAAAAAAAGTTCTAGAATTCTTGTACCTGAAGCCGAAAATGCCATGGATAATCTTAAGAAATCAATAGCTACCGAATTTGGTATAGATTTCAATTCAGAATATAAAGGAAACTTGTCTGCAAAAGAGTGCGGCGTGGTCGGCGGCGAAATGGTGAGAAGAATAATAGAGCAGATGAAAAACGAAATGGCCAGAACCAGCAATAGATATCAATAGCAAAGCAAACAAACCGAAAGCTTTCCGAGTGGAGTTTGTCCTAATCGGGCCAATCTCCTGTTAGAAAAGTATTTTCGGTTTTTTTTCGCCTCCCTATTACATTGATTTTTAAAATGAACTATGATAATATTTGTAGGTAATGCTAAAGCACATGTATGTTTAAGCACTGTTATTACTCCATTGGGGGTAGATGGGTGCTGGTGTGCCCTCTGGTCTTCAAAACCAGTGTTTGGGGTTGGTAGCCTCATGGGTGGGTTCGATTCCCACATGCTCCCGCCAATATTGCAATTACCTAAGTTTTAGATAGATAAAAAAAGGGCTGACACTCGTAGAGTGGAGTCCTTTTTTGTATTTTTTCTAGCATTTCATATGTCACATAATATTGCATTTACATATTATATAGCAATGCGCTTTATTCTTTAAAGAGAGGTGAATGCAATGGAACCCGACAGGCAGCAACCAGGTGTAACAAACTTTCCAGCCTATCTGAAAAAGTATATTGGAAAAAGGGTTAGTATTGATTTTCTAATCGGTACCGGTACGATGGTCCATAGAACCGGAGTCCTAAAAGATGTCGGACCCGATCATGTTGTTTTTGTTAACCCAAATGGAACGACAACCATAGCAGATTTATTCTCAATAAAGTTTGTAGATATTCTTGACTGAACCAATACTATCACAATTTATTATTTGGTTTTGTTTTCAAGTATGAAGGTTACTCTTTCCAGAAGCCTCCCATCGCTAGGATCTGTTTCAAAAAATTTATCTCCTCTGATAAAGCTGTTCCTTTCCAATAGTTTTACCGAACTTGCATTATTGGGATTGGGGACAGCTTCTATAAATTTAAGCTTCATAAACATAAAGCCATATTCTATAACGGCTTGTACCGCTTCCTGCATTATACCCTTTCCCTGCCATTCAACCATCAATTCATAACCTATTTCGGCTTTGGGCTGCTCTTCAGAAATATTCCAGAAGCAAATAGACCCGATTAATTTATTTTCATTTTTGAGGGTGATACCCCAGATAATCCATTCATTCCTTGCAATTCCCTCGTTATCTCTTATAAGCTTCTGCCTGGCTTTTTCACAAGTCTTGGGTTTTGCATCATACCCTTTCAGTAGTCTTTCATCAGATTTGAGTATATAGAATTCATCCAGGTCTTCAATTGTAATTTGCCTTAAGACCAGACGTTCAGTTGTTAGAATCGGGAAGGGTGTGAAATTCATATTGTTCATTTACCTTAACCTCCGATAAT
>JBLNDG010000042.1:0-13375 GCA_050261415.1 Caulobacteraceae bacterium
CACAGAAGGTGGGACAGGAAGCGAACCCAAGCAACTATCTCCTGATGCATGCAATGGGACCCAATGTGGCAGGAGTTATAGGCTCAGCAGTTGCAGCTGGGGTACTGCTCGCAATGCTGGGTAAATAAAAGCTCGGAGGCATCGAGCCTCCTCGCTTTTGACTGATTCTACTTTGGTAGAATGTCCACTAATAAAAAAAACACGAAAGAAAATATAATTTCTTTCCTGTTTCTTTTTGCATATAAATGCTTTTTAAACCAAAAATTTTCATAAAAACTTAATATAACTTAAAACTCTTGTAACATATTTGGAGTATAATATGAGTAAGATTATAGACATCCCGGCTTTATGACAAATACTTTTACTCGCTTAAATCGCTGTAGTATACGGTGCAAGGAGGGGTAGAAATGAAAAGCATAACGTACGGTGAAGTTAGTTTTGATAAGATGTGCAAGCTGATAAAAAGGTACATTTTGAGTGACAGGGACAAGGAGTTCAATATTACAGTCGGTACTGATTCACAAAATTTCGACATGACAAAAATTGTTGTGGTAGTCGCAGTATGGAAGGTCGGAAACGGCGGTATATTTTTCTATGACCTTAAGAACGTAAGCAAGATAACTAATATAAGACAGAAAATATTCTACGAAACCAGTCTCAGCCTTGAAATGGCCAGGAGGCTTGCGGAAACCCTTAAAAATGAAAACATAAAATGCGATATTGACATACATGTTGATGCCGGTGATGAAGGCCCTTCCTCAAAAATGATACCAGAAATTGTTGGATGGGTAAAGGCATGCGGGTTCGAATGCAAGACAAAACCCGAATCCTATGCTGCATCCTGTATAGCAAATAAGTATTCCAAATAGTTTTAAATATTGGCAAGATAGACAAACCGTGCCTCATATAATTATACTGATTGATGATATTATCAAGAAAATCAATACATTGATGCTTGATATGTGGAGGGGTTGTTTTGAGGCAACGTGTTATAATTGCTGCAATTTTGCTTGTAATGCTCATTATGCTCCCTTGGATACCTATTGAAACCAGAGATGCATCGGATATGAAAGCCTATGAGGAATGGGAAATGCAATGTATCAATGAATATAAGGAGAGCGGTGAGTATTACATATTTGTTGATGTTCCCCAGTATAAACTGTATCTTTATAAGGGTGATGAACTTGTAAAGGAGTATAAGATTTCTACCGGCACATACGATACTCCGTCTCCGGTAGGAGTATGGAAGATAATATCCAAGGCAGACTGGGGAGAAGGCTTTGGCGGAAGATGGCTGGGATTTAATGTCCCCTGGGGGAAATACGGAATACATGGTACCTTGAATCCTGGCAGTATAGGCTGGAACTCATCCCAGGGATGTATAAGAATGTTTAACAAGGATGTCAAAGAGCTATCTTCGATTGTAAAGCATGGTACACCGGTTGAAATATACGGCGGAGCACTTGGACCCTTTAGCAGCAGTCTGAGGCTGCTGACTCCGGGCGACAGGGGTGCAGATGTAATGGAGGTTCAAAAAAGACTTCAAAAGTTGGGATATTTCAATGGTAATCCTGATGGGGTTTATGGTGCTGCAACTGAAGCGGCAGTTGTCAAATTCCAGAAGGATAACAAGCTGAAGGTGGATAAGAAGATAGGCAAGACGATGTATGAATTGTTAGGAATTGTAGCTTTTGAATAAAAAAACTGGTGCGGTAGTTAGGCGCGGTTCAATAGGGCAAATTACTGAACCATATCCAAAACCGATACGGAAAAGACGGAAACCATATAGCCTTGTGGTTTCCGTTCTTTTTGTGGGCTTTAGCCTGTTGAGTTCACAAAAAAAGCGAGCGAATAAACCACCCGCTATGGACGGACGTTTATTGATTGTGTCAGCAGATGTTAAAAAAATTGGTGATGTTATTAGGAAAGTACTTTACACCGATATTAAAACCTATATATACGGATATGAAATTGAATCATATACAATATTGGGGGCAGGACTGTAATACCGGTTGAGTCACTTAAGGTGTATGGATATAATGTAAAATGGAATGATAAAGAGAGGCGATTAGATGTTATATCTCCTGCAACAAGTACTATTTTAGGAAAAGTAGCATTGCCGGAAGGAACAGTAGCACTAAAGGGTGGTATTGATATTCAAATTGACGCACTTGTAAACCAAATGATCCAAATATACCGACTGTAGGTGGTATGAATCTTTGGGGAATTACTCATAATGTTCATAAAATATTTGGCTAAAGCTTTTACAATATGCCGGATGCAATCAAACAAATATATAAATCAAGATAAAGAATCTACAACCTAACACACAGTCGGTCAATCACTTGCTCAGGAACTTCAGAAATGCTATCAATGAAACCATTAACAGCGTCGCAGATTTCATTTATTGTAGCATAAAAATCATTATATATCACAGAATGCTTAAGCCAGAACCACAGCCCCTCAACTAAGTTTAGTTTGGGGCTATATGGTGGCAGAAACACCAGTTGAAGTCTTTCATTTTCCTGCAAAAACGGCTTTAATAGCTTTGCATGATATATACGAGCATTATCCAATATCAGAGCAATTTTTCCTGAAGGGTATTTTTCGAGTACTTTGTGCAGGAATTTGAGAAATACTTTTGCATCGTATCGCTCTTCTTCTATACAGTATACTTTGCCGGTTTCATAGTTCAATATTCCAAGCAGTTTAACACCGCGATGCTTCCCATAGGTAGGAATAAGTCGTTGTCTGCCCTTGGGAAACCAGGTTTTTATAATTGCTTGATAATCACTAATCATTGATTCATCCTCAAAGAGGATATGGTCAATTTTTCCGTCAAGAAGTTTTTTTTTAACCCTCAAGCTCTTGTTTAAAGGCTTCCTGTTTTACAGGATCAGCTTTGGCTAATGTATATGTTGGCCTTGTATAGCTGAGCTTTATGCGGTGTAGTAAATTGAGCATTCCATTAATGCTGTACTCAACTTCAAAGTTTTCTTTTACCCATTTAACAGCCAGTGAAGAAGTCCAGTTTTTCCTATATAGAAAACCCACTTCGTCTGGCGTCTTAGTTAAGATAACATCGTATAGTTGCTTCTCCTGCTTATCAGTGAGCATTCGAGGTGCCCCAGGGCTATGGCGCATGACAAGGCCGTCCAGACCGTCTTGTTTATAATTCTTAATATAGATGCCAACATAAAGCGTATTCGTTTGTGCAGGTGATGCTTTCCATGTAGTATCTTTAACGTGATTTATATAGTTATGGATGACATTTTTGCGGATATCTTCCCAAAGATGCTCGGCAGCATTAAGCTCAGAGCTGTACGGCGGCAGATATTTCCGCTCAATCCTTGTCTCCGTGAGCTTCTCAATGAACTGTTTTACCCGGTTTGTATGATGATACCTTGCACTATCAAGAATAAGGGCGACCTTCTTGTTAGCATAACGCTTAGCCAGTTTATTTTAAAAAATTTTCGAAGCTTTTAGAATTCCCAGCTTCTTCAGTAGAGTAAATAACTTCTCCTGTTTTGGGGTTACAGGCTCCAAAGAGAACCTTTGCTGTTTGTCTGCACAACAGGCTGCTTTCCTGCCGGAGCCCATTTGCAAGTGGTGGTTGGTTCATCAGTGATGACAGCTTCATCCTCATAAAGTATTACAGTATTATCATCTGCACTCTCAACCAGTTCCTTGAGTTCCTTTTTAAAGCTGCTTGTTTTTCAGGGTCTGCGTTCCTACACTGTTCCTTAGGACTTTGTAGTGAGTAACCTATCCTGTGAACCAAATCATACAAACTGCCTGCTACATAGTTGACACCAAAACTTCCTACTGATCCATATTTTACAAGCGACATGGTACAATTACTTTTCTTAAATTCATGCTTCCAGGGAGACTCCAGCTATAGTTGGTACACTTGCACAAGCTGACCATTCGATAGCCTACATTCAGGACCTTTGTGCTTTTGTGGTATTAGGCCCAATAAGTCCCAGTGCATTATGCCGGTTAAGCCAGTCTCCCACAGTGGAATCTGATGTATTTAACACCTCAGCCACTTTGAGGCTTTTGTAACTTTCTATAAATTTGAGTATAGCCAGTTACCGGATTTTGAGGTTTGCATCGTTCGTTTCTCGGTAGATTATAAGTATAGGAGAATATGAAAGGGTAGATGGCAGATATATTGTACATTGCAATATATCTGCCCCGATATGATGCAGAATTAATTAACAAGTTGACAAAATAGTACATTATCCATGCTTTTATATCTTATTCTAAATATAATTGAATCATGAGGGTTTCTAATTCTCCATCCGCATTATCCCAACACAAATAACAATTATAGAACTTTTCCGGTATCAGGCCGCCTACATAATAGGTACCATCCCTATCACTGTTCGGAACGTACTCGTTTACAATGTCACCATTCTCATCCTCATGTATATACGCTATATAATAACGATGGGTCGCAGAAGGAGGATAGGTGACTTTTAAATAAGTTGAAGTTCTTGTTGGGTTTATTGTCAGTATTGATGCACCGTTTGTTAATGCGGCTGTACAATAGTTCATGCGATCCGAACGCTTCGCCCAATAGGTGTCCTGATCAGTATACCAGTACAACTGGACATCATACTTATGTCCCGGCTTCAAACCGGTTATTGTATAAGTTCCGCTTGATAGATTCCACTGATTGGTGTTAGTGAACCAGACTTGATCAGTAAAATCGTATACATACAAACCGTTGCCGCACATACTTTCATATGGAACTTTGATTTGTACGGTTACTGTACTGGTTGTGATATCGGTTAACTTGACTGAAGGTGTATTAGGAGCTGCAGCACAAACATAAAGCGTATCGCTATAAGAGGTCATTAAATCAAGCATTGCATCAATGTCATAGTATTGATCGTCCGCATCCTTTGCAAAATATCCAACGAACCAACTGCAGTTAACAACCTGAGCTCCCATTTCATGTGCATAATTGATTGCATTGATTATAGCTGACTTTCTGGATATGAGTCCATCAGAAGAAAAAATCTTGCATGGTAGTATCTTTACGTTAGGTGCAACACCAATGCCTCCTACAGTGTTGTCCCTAGCTCCTATAATTCCTGCTACATGTGTTCCATGAAAATGTTCCTGACTGTCAAATACGGTCCTGTCATTATTGAAAAAATCCCAGCCATTTATACATCATCAACATAGCCGTTACCGTCGTTGTCTATTCCATAGCCTGCTGTTTCACCATTGTTTCTATAAATGTTATCCCTTAAATCCGTATGGGAAATATCTATTCCGTTATCCAGTACGGCAGCAAGGACATTACTTCCACCATTTGAGCTTGCCCACCCTGAATAAGCTGCAATATCTAAGTTTGGCGGTGCAACAGTACCACCTTCAGGCACCTCGAAGTCATAAAGTCCCCATTGATTGGCAAAGCCCGGGTCATTGGTCGGATTTATTGCACACAGGTCAACAGGTATATAATCCGAGGATACGTGTTTTACATTCTTATCCTTTTTCAGTTTTTCCATAACTTTATACATGTTTTCCCGTGTATCCACTTTGATGACTTCCGCATTAACGCTGTCAAGTACACTCAGAATATTTACCTCACCAATATTAAATTCTTTTTTAAGTGAATCTTTAGTCTCATATTTGCCTGATATATCATAGTATTCTACAAAAATTACCGGGTTTTCAGTTTCATATTTTTCAATAAGCTTTTTCTGCTTGTCCATCATTTCTTTTTTATTCTTCTCTATTTCTTCAGTGTCAATGAAATCTGCTGATACAGAAGGGTCATCAGACTCTGATACTGTTATCTCAGGTAAATCTTCGACACTTAATTCCTGTAACTCTTCTATTTTGGGCAGTGATGCTTTATCATCTGATTGATTTATTTCTTCTGTGCTTGCCGCTGGTATTTCACCATTATCTGCATACAATCCCACAGTACTGGAAAATACTAAAGATATGACTAATAAAACTACAAATAACTTTTTAAGGTTTTTCATAATTATTACCTCCATTTTGTTTCTTTAGTGTTGGCGGCTCAATACACACCGCTTTTTATCACTTTCGAATCAATTATCCCTTTTTCAACTAAGGATTGGACAAGGGACTTCGAACCATCTTTTAGAGTTGCTTTTAAACCCTCGATTGTAGCAATGCACAGTTTGTCAATTGTGAAGGTTTTGTTGTTAGCAGCCGTTAGCTTGGACATCTCTTTCGTCTTCGCAAAATCAAACACTGTATCCCAGGAAAAATCCTTTGCATAGTCATAACCCAGTGCCACGAGAAGAACCTTGTAGTAAGCCTGTGCAGTCATCGGTTCATTTGGATGGAAGCTGCCGTCGGGATTACCAATGAAGCCATACTCAGGATGCACCTTCAAATATGCCATAATTTTTTGGTCTTCTGCTGACGCTTTATCCGCATCGAGAAAGCTTTCCTTACCTTCATAGGCCATAGCAGTCTTCTCAAGATCAAAAATCCTCAAATAGATTCTTACTGCTTGTATTCTGGTAGGAATGCTTGCAGTATACTCAAGCGTAACGCCCTCTTCGATTGTTCCGGCTATGAACCCCAGATCCCTACATACTCTGGCTGATACAGATATATCATCCATTATGGTAGTGCCTGCGAAGGTAATCATGAACACAGACAACAGCATTGCAACTGCTAAGAGCTTCTTAATAATATTCATGGGCAACACCTCCTTTCCATTTATCTTTTAAAGATACTATTTTGTTATTAGTTTTAAGAGCATGTATTTATATAATATTTTACCAAATTGGGGATATTTTACAATGGTATTATGGTACTAATTGGCATATATGGATATATGTGCCATAAATGTCTTCGATTAAATTTTGCCCTTCCTGTTGACGAAAAGATTAACCGAAAATTCAGGGGGGATTTTTTGTTCCGGTACTGGGTTTTGAGCTGATTAAGTTGAAAAAGACGAAGCATATAATAAGTTATAAAAGCTTAGGTCTTGTTCTGATTCTCATATGCTATATTTTCATGAGAGAAGAAGATATTTAAGCCTTTATTGGCTGCTTACCTTGCCAACTTTCACAAACCAGCTATCTATACTCTTAGGTGCAAATTTTCAGGAATACAGGAGTTTGTGGATAGATACCATCAATATACTGACAATCCTAATATCTGTGCTCAATATACTGATGTTTGATTATACCATGAAAATTGCAATAGGGCAGATAGCAGATTTATGAAGTTCATATTTAAAAACCCTGGTAGATTTCAGGCGCGGTTCAATAGGCAAGTTACTGAATCATACCCAAAACCGATATGGAAAAGATGGAAGCCATATAGAATTATAGTTTCCATTCTTTTTATGCCATATCTTCATGAGTCAGCTATAATGCAAACATTAACTTTGAAAAATACTGTGTGATATGCCGTGTATTCATAGTATCCTGACTGTTGGATACCCCATAGGATTCTCTCTGCAAATCTAACCGATTACATGACCAACAACGGAAGATTCGGAACAATTGGCACATCACTCCGATAAAGTTATAACAGCAGGTGTATATCGGAAAGACTAAAAGTTGTTGTATTTGCCATATAGACTTTCATCACAAGTTGGGTATTGTATGATGCTGGAGGTGATGAAGATGGCAATGCCACAGGAAGAAATACTGAAGATAGTTTTCACAGAGCTAATGGAAAAAAGCCTCACAGAACTGCGGGAAGCCGAAAGAAATAATCAACATGACCTATTCCAAGAGGTTAGGGAATTTTGTGGGGAAGTAGTTAAATCCTAGCGCAAATGGACGAGGAGAGCAGAGAAACCATAGAGTAAAATTTTGGCCCAAAAGACAGTCTTAATAATAAGGAACTTAAACATCTTTATTTACAGGGGATAAATGGATGTGTTGTGTTGCTAAAATTATTAAAGGTAATATAGCTTCCTACAGATAGGCGGCTTGCTGAATAAGCAGGCCTTTTTATCCAAAGACAAAGAGGAAATAGTAAATGAAATTTTTTTAGTATGAAACACACAGGAACAATGTTGTAAATTATTTAACCAAGGAAAAACGTATTTACCATGACGTCCAGGTTGACATCTTTTACCTGTGTCAGCGTACCTACAGCTACTAAATGACCTTATACTAAAAGATATATAAAAATATAAAATATATGAGCAATAACACGATAGATTTTGAAGCTATTACCTGCAAAATAAGACTTCTCTAGTAGTGAAGCCAAGCTTGTAAAGTTTAGTTATATGGTTATTATTTACAAATTTATTAAATAGTGTTACTATTATTATTAGAATGTACCCTACTAATATTCAATTTTTGAAACTGTCGAACAGAAAGGAGTTGATATAATTAAAAAGTTTTTAATTATTTTTTCCATTTTAGTTGGGGGGACAGTGTTAATAAGTTCATATGCCTGTAACTCTCAAAATCTAACTTACACAATCACTAAACCTTATAAGTTTCCGATTACACCCGAAAATAGAGAAGAGTGGGTAAAATTAACTTCAATAGTTAAGAAAAAAGAGGCATGTCAAATTCCCAAAAATATAGTTGAAAGTATGACTACGGAAGCTTTAATTGAGACTGTTTTAGCCTATCCAATTTTCCCAGTTGAACAAGCTTTTACAGAGCCTGCTCATGCCTTGGATGGTTATTTGGATTTTAATGGGTTTATCGAACTTTTTTCAAGAAGCGATGCAGCTATTATACTTTTTAAAATCTATATAGATGAGAAATACAATGAAGATATATCTTCACCAGATTATTTAAAAAATTTAAGAATTAAAATGCTTTTAGCCAGACCGGAAATATGGTCTAAATTGGACGATCAGGATTTAAAGCGATTACGTCAAACAAATATTAAGCTTTACCCAGAAGACTTATATCGCAAAAAGACATCAGATATACCAACAAAACAGGGAGAAGAAGTTTTAAGGGTACATCCAAATTAAAAAGGAAAGAAGGATACATAAGCATGAGTAAAAAGCTTTTAAGTCTATTTCTTGTGTTTACTATTGCCTTTACCACCTTTATAGGAACGGTTCCTGCATTTGCTTATGACGGCAATAACTCCAGTAAAGCAATTAATGAACCATATCAATATCCAATTACACCAACAAATACAGAGGAATGGGCAAAGTTAACTACTTTAGCTGAGAAAAAAGAGGCCTGTCAAATTCCATTAGAAATTGCAGAGAATATGACTACCGAAGCCTTAATTGAAACCGTTCTTAGTTATCCATTATTACCCCCAGCTGCGCTGTTTAATGATCCCAAAACAGCTTTAGATGGCTATATGGATTTCAATGCTTTATCAGAATTATTTTCAAGAGAAGGTGTTCCGAAACTACTTATAGAAATGTATTCCAAAATAAATATTTCTAAAGCTGCTACAAATTATGAAGAACGTACAAAAATGAATGGTATTGAAGTGTTGCTGGGAAGTAACGAGATAATAGAAAAAATGAGCGACAGCCAACTAGATGAAATGGCAAAGACAGCTGTTAAAAAGTATAAAGAAAAGAAAGCCGTATCGAAAGGTTTTAGTGGATCAAGTTTATCATTTTTTAAAGGTCTCGATATGCCCGTTCAAAAACAAGAAAAATTATTTAATAATTCAGAAAAGGTAGATGAATCTCAGATTTTAATTTCTGCGACAGGGGTATATGAATATGTTCAAACTCCTAACGGTACTGATGTAGAAGTATACAAAGAACCAAATAATTATGATGGCCAAGAAATATCATATTGGGATGAATGGGTTAAAACGAATTACCCTAATACAACATTAATTGCCTCAGCTAGTACTGCATATAATTGCCATTCATATGCTTGGTATCTAAGATCATATTCGAACCCTTATTGGATGAATGACCCTAGCGCATACATGACTGATGGGAGTTACACAGCTGTATCTGGTAGTATACGTCAAAATGACAAGATATATTATGATGGAGAACATTCAGGAATAGTATATACGGCTAATAACACTACTCTAGAAAATAGTATCATCGAATCGAAATGGGGAAGTCTCGGGGTAGTTCGTCATAAAGTTTATGACTCTCCTTATACATCGGATGGATATTTCTTCAGATAACATTTAATTCACTAAATTATGGAACTGTAGAAAGGTTTGTAAAATCAGCCTCATAAGACATGGGGCTGATTTTTTATTGTATAAGAAAGTATAAATTTTTTGAGCAAAAATGTTGCCTTATAAGGCAGTGATTTCAACGTATCTAAAAAAATGGAAAAGATTTGCTTGGAATATCTGGAAGAAGAATTCGCCGCTTAAAGTGCGGCGTTAGCCGCTTTTTTTACGCCCATTTTTAGAAGCCATGATTAAAAGCAGTCATAAACGCAACGTGTACCCCTGTGTGCAATTCTAAGAGGGAAATAAGACAGACAAGTTATCCGCCTCAAATCAAAGAAAAGATGTTACTGGGCAAACGTAGGGGGAATCCGTCTCCCTTTCATCCTTAGCCTTTCGAGGATCCCTCATACAAAAGCACCTCCTCGCTCTGTATCTTACGAAGAAAGTCCTCTTCAAGGCTTCCGGTCGTCAGAATATCAACTTTCATCTGCAGAGCTTCTTCAATTTCTGTATAGAAGCTGCATAGAGCAAACATCCCTCTAAGAGACCCTTTATCCACCCGCAAATCTACATCATTGTTCTCAGTAGCATCTCCACGGGCATAAGAGCCAAACAGATACACACGCTCCACACCATATTTCCGTGCAATCGGCTCTATAATAGTTTTAATTTCCTCTATCGTATACTTTTTCACTGACATTGCTCCTGCCTCCTTTGAAGCTTATTATGACTATAGTACAAAAAAGCGGCCTGTTTTTCTTTCCCCAAATTATCTTCGGCAATTACAAAGCATTCAAGTCTCTGATGTATTTTGTAGATTAGCATTTTAAATTGGGAAAATTGGCATCCTTTTTCTCACATTAATTAAGACGGCGCTAATTTAATCCTATGGGAATTTGAGAAATAGATTTTCAAATTAAAATATATTTTAAAATGGGTATTTTAAAAGAAGACAATCTCTCAGAAAATATATTGAATGGTTTAAGAGAAAAAAAGACAGCTTTAGCTTCAGCCGTCGTCAATTTAGATACTATACCAACCGTATGTTTTTAAATCGTAGCTTGCTCCAGTACTATTTAAACCTGACTGACCAAGGCATGATCCCAAAAGAAGATGCGATGGTCAGCCGATTGTTTGCCAAAAGCCTTTTGAAAAAGATACATGCAGTGTCCCCACACTATTTGTCATGGAACTTTTTCACCCTCACAGGCAAAAGCATTTTGGCTCCTGTTCAAAGGATATCATAAAAGTGATAAATTGTCATAAAAATCTCAGCAACAGAACTTACCCAGTTCCAACAAATATGGTTATGTATTACCCTATTTTTAATACAAATATGTAGTAAAGAGAGGAGTAATACAGCAACTATGGACGAGAAAACAAGACAGGCAATAGCACTAAAGCGGTTTTCAATCATAAGCCCGGTGCTTGGCGGCAACGTAAAAAACAACAAGGAATACTTTCAGGAGCTATCAAAGAATCCTAAAATGCCAATTACAATATTGTATGATAAGCTGATATCGGAGAGGATTATCAATCCTTTAGAGCTTTCAAGGTCTAGTGTATACCGGTACGTAGCAGATATGGTGCTTCCATCTGGCGGAGAAGAGTTCGGAGAAAGCCTTAGGTTTTCTTATCAGTATCCGGGAGAAATGTGGCAAGGGGATGTGATGTATGGGCCTTATATACAGGTGGGTAAAAAGAAGCAGCAGACATATCTTCATGCATTTATCGATGATGCCACAAGAATGATTATGTACTCAAAATTCTTTTATGAGCAGAATTTTGAAACATTACGCATCTGTTTTAAGGAAGGCATGTTAAAAAACGGAATACCCCGCCTTATTTATACAGATAACGGGAAGATTTACCGTAGTCAGCAATTAGAATATATATGTGCCTCGATGGGCTGTACGCTTCTACATTCGCAGCCCTATGTCCCCAAGGGTCGTGGAAAAATTGAACGATATTTTAATACTGTCCGTATGAGGTTTCTCAGCAATCTAACTCCGAAGGATATTAATAGTCTTGAGTCTTTGAACGAGGCATATGAAAAATGGCTCGACAGTGACTACCAGAAAAAAGAACATTCCGCTCTAAATTGCAAGACTCCGCATCAATGCTTTATTGATAATATTGACAGAGTAAAGCTGATAACTGAAAGGTACACCTCATCCATCTGAACATAGTTTAGCTGCCACTAAGAATACAATTTCATTTACAGATTTAGCTCAAGGAGGCAAAGAATATGTTTAAGCAATTTTACGGACTTACTTTCAATCCCTTTGACAAGGAAATTGAAACAGAGAAGCTGTTTAAGAGCAGTGATTTAAATGAGCTGGAACAGCGGCTGAGATATATGCTGGACAATAGAGGAATTGGTCTTATCGTTGGTGAGCCGGGTACCGGAAAATCTACATGCTTAAGAAGGTTTGCTGAAAATGCCAACAAATCACTTTACAAGGTATGTTACCTTCCACTTACAACTTTGACTGTAAAGGATTTTTATAAAGGTCTCTGCACAATGCTTGGGACTACAAAGAGATACAGGAAAGTAGATATGTTCTTTGAAATACAGTCGGCCATAAATTCACTTTATTACGAGCAAAGAATCACACCTGTTTTTATTGTGGATGAAGTACATATGGCCTCTACCGCAATACTTGATGATTTAAGAATACTGTTTAATTTTAAAATGGACTCTGCCAATCCTTTTGTTTTAATACTTTCGAGACAACCTCAAATACGGAACAAATTGATGTTAACCAGCAGTTATCCGCTAAAGCAACGGATTATTATGAGATATTCAATGCAGGGACTTACAAAAGAAGAATGCAGAGACTATTTAACCAGCAGGATGAAGATTGCAGGATGCTCCAGAGAAATATTTACCCCTGAGGCGACTCTAGCTATTTTCAATATATCCGGAGGAGCTCCAAGGGTAATCAACAATATTGCCACTGCAGCACTTATGTATTCTGCTGTGAAAAGAGCCGATTCCGTGGATGAAGAGGCTGTTTTCCAAGCAAACATTGAGCTTGGGGCATAAAAAGCTAAAGCACTTTGAGTAGCAAAATATTCAAGGTGCTTTATTTATATCATACTTTTTTACGGTCTGCAATAGCTAGAAAACTGAGTGCTTAAAGATATTTCCAGCGCAATTTGAGAATGTTCCTAACTTAATTTTATATGCCTATTTTAATTTGATAAAAATGGACCATTACTTCCGGTTACAATGTGAGAAAAACTTCCTAATTTAATTTGAAAATTGACA
>JBLNDG010000043.1:0-36789 GCA_050261415.1 Caulobacteraceae bacterium
CTGTGCATTATCCAATAAACAAATACGCCTGGACAATGACAAATGGTATGGATGCAAGATATATCGGCTCCTTTGGCAGTGATATCAGCAAGGATATGATATTAAAGAAGGCACAGCAATATAAGTTTGACCTTAGAGTGGATAATACCTATGGCCTATATGATACTGAAAGCAAATCCGTTGCAATTGCACCCGACGTTGCGCCGGTAGCCGACTTTACTGTTGCAACCCAGGTATTAAGAGACCCTAAGAACAGCAATTATGCGACTATTACAGCAACTAACCTGTCTAAATCAACAGATGGGGACACGATAAAGAAAACCATCATGTTTTACGCTTATGACTCAAATAATGACGGAAACTTTGACAATGAAACCTGGTATTACAGCAAGGACGGAACAACATGGACTGCAACGGGGCTTACATACTCGCAGCTTGACAGCTTTGATCTGTATAACCTCAGTGGAGCCAGCAACCCGGCGACATTTACCCTTAAAACTAATCAGGTAGGCAAATATAAATTTGAGTGCAAAACCATTGAGGATATATTGGCAGCCGACACCATACCTTCACTTTTGACTGCTGCGGATTACAAGACAGGCATAACACTTACATCAAAGCCCAACAGCGCAAAAATTGTTGAAGTAATAAATACAGCTCCTACTGTAAGCTTTGAAGTAAAAAAGAAAAAGCCTATAGATATTTTGATATTCACAGATTATACCGGCTCCAAACTTAACAGCTTGCAATCTGTAATTAATGCAAAAAAGGCACAGCTAAATGCTATAAATGTTGACCCTAATTTTATAATTGTTAATACAAGTAAAACTATAGGCACCCAGGCATTAAAAAAATATCAATATTCCAGGTACTTGCATTTTATATTCAAAATTTACGACGGAGATGCTACTGATTCATGGATGCCTTCAAGCTTTCCTTTTTATAAAGACGTAGGTGGACTTTGGGAACAAACTATTTCATATGAAAAACCACTGAATGAAATGCCTTTTGGACGCATATATTCCAGGTATCAATATATCAATACAACGACCCGCAGCGGTTTTACAGAGGCTACTACACTAAATTACAGAGCTTATGATACAACAGGGGCATATGATAATATTGGTTTTAATTCTTATTACAACCAAAGCGGCCCGTATTACAATTGGACTTCTTTTTCAATTGACAGCGTTTATACTGATGCTCAGTGGAACCAGGACGCATATATTGGTACTGATAATTTGAATGTTACAAGTATAGATATAGCCTCAATAAAAACAGCGACCTTAAGGGCAGGCAGTGACAGATATGCAATTTTCCTGTCTGACGGTAAAAGTAAGGATTATTCACAATCCTTTGGCAATAACTTTGCCTTTGGTTCTTTGACGGAGGATATAAAAACATATATAAACCAGAATAACTTTAAGGTGTATACGGTAGCTGATCCAAGAGCAATGAATACCCTTATATCTAAAGAAATAGGCGTTGATGTTCAGGCTTGTGACTCGATAGTATCAGGTTATGATTGCTCATTGGTTTGGTATCAAACAGCAAACGGTTATTATTATTTCTACAATACAAAAACAAATAAGCCTTATGTGATTGATAGCAGTACCTTTGGTGAAGTTAAATCCGTTATATACCCGGGATTCATTTTAATGAAAAACGGTACTACTAAATTTTTTGACGGTTCTTCCTTTTATACTGTGCCGATTAACAATATTATTTCTGTACAGAAATTGGATGGTTACAACTCTTTTGCGGTTGTAACCAGCAGCAATGTATATATAGTAGATGCATACAATAAGTGGTCAATAAAAGCTACAATACCAACTTCTAGTTTTATTGCTGCTTATTATGGTGTTAACAATACTTACGCTTATGCTGTTATTGCTTCAAGCAATAGTGTTTCGATTGTTAACCTTAATACAATGACTATAGTAAATACATTTGCACAGAACAACTTCATATCGCTTAATATAAATTACCGTTATAGTATAATCTTGGCAGACAGTGACAGTATAGACGTTATAAACGCTTCTAACATGACATTATACAGAACATATACAATTCCGGGAGGCGTAAAGCAAATATATCCGAAAAGCGGTTTAGCGGCTATTAATGATGCAACATACGGTTCTGGCATTTATGTTCTGAACAATACAGGACGGATTTACAGATACAAAGATACGAATTATGATGATTTGATTGACGCAGGTTCGGCACTCCCCGCAGCTTTTAGTTCCTATAATATTAAGTCTATACCGGATTATATTACAAGTTCTATGGGCACCGCTAGTTTTTATATGCTGACCACTGACAATAAACTGCTTTACTACCAGTACGATACAAATGCAATAACCGTTAAGAACAGTAACTTTCCTGTTGTAGAGGAATCAATTTATGGAAGCAACATAGTTGTTCGCCTCAGTAATGGTTCTGTATATGCTAGTTACCCTATTGTTGTAGACCAGCGTTATTCTCATAAAAAAGAGGATTACTATAATATTTATGGCCAATCTTCCTTTTTTAATGTGCCGTTACCATCGGGAGTTACAGTTAAGCAACTAATAAACACAGTTTGGGGTATGTTTTTATTGGATACAAATAATAATTTATATCAGATAACATATACAGCCGTATATCAAGGCGATCAAAGCCCCCGTGTAACACTTTACAAAAGTGGAGTTAGCAGCTTGCTTAATAGCACCGACCAAGCCATATATTTTACATTGACCAACGGTGATATATACCATAGATACAAATATTATAACTATACATATGTAGAAACATTAACCAATTTGAAAAAGCTTGCTATAACTGATAGTGGTACTGATTATTTGCTGTATAATGATGGAACCGAAAGACGTGGTATAATATCAACCAATATCACAATGACGAATCCATCAGCCGGTTATATTACACTTAATGATTTGGTTTCCAGCAATCTCAGCAGTGTTACCTTTGCGGCAGGACAATATTCTCAGGCTTTGGACTACCTGACCACGCAATATACCGCTGACCCGAGCTATACAACCAATTTTATCCTGGTTGGAGATACAGTTGATTACAATGTAATATACCAAGACTATGAAAATGACCTTAAATATAACGAATACTGGACATATAGCCATGATGCCGATTATTTTGAAAATTCCTGGGGCACGGCAGCTTTTAGCGGCAAAACCTTGAACACCCCAGTAAAAACCTTTGATAAGCCCGGCAAATATACTATAAGCATCAAAGTTAAAGATAATCCGAAAAATGATACAGGGTTTGACAATTACAGGTTATATAATCAGGGTATTGTATCGGCATCTTTATATGTTCACCGTGCAGGGGTCCCGGTAATTAAAACTTCTATTGTACCTAATGGTTCATATTTCAAATTGGAAGCATCAGATGGGGGAAGCTATGACCTTGACCATATTTCCATGGTGGACAAAGGTATTGTTGCGAGGGAATGGCGGTGGAAGGAAGCGCTGGATAGCACATGGCATAATGGGAGGATCGTTAAGGCTGACTGTCTGCCTACACAAATCTATTATATACAATTGAGGGTGAAAGATGTAGAAGGTGTTTGGTCCGACTGGAAAACAATCACGGTCAAAGACGGAAATCCACCGGTTGCCCAATTCAGGATAGATAATAATCCGCTTAAGGTTAATGATTTACTGAAACTAATTGACCAATCCCATGTCCAGAGTTTTTCGGTATTATCGCAATGGCATTGGATAGTCAAAAAGTTAAATTCAGATGGTAACATACCAGGTACAAACATACAGGATGAAAAATATGCAAATAGCAATGCTGGGACTGGTATTTTGACCGGGTATGATACAAATGTAAAAACCAACTATGCAGATACAGGTACCGGGATATATAGGATTTATTTAAGAGTAAAGGACAGTAACGGGCGATGGTCGGACGGAGGATCAGACAGTCTATATAACATAAATAGTTTCTATAGTCAGGACCTGACGGTACAGGAGAGCTTCAAGCTTTCCGGCTTCAGGGTAACAAAAGTAAGGGATCTGAAGCTTGAAAGCTATTACTACAACCCTGCAACCGGCAAATATGATGATAAACCGATAACAGTGAATAACATGGCAGTTGACTATCAAAACTTTGGAGGTATGGTGGACGGGCTATCCAAAGGATATGTGTTTGAATTCGCAATTGATTCTGTAAATTTCAATGATGAGGCTGATACAATAAAGATAATGCCTCATTTCTACACTTGTGATTCATATCGTAGAGATCCTGAAGAAAGAACCCTGTACTGGGAAAATAGCAGGCATGAGGTGTTAAAGGCAGGGGAAGGCGGTCATGTTGCATGGAATACTATAGAATTAACCAAGAATGACAGGATTGAAACAGATGTGAACAATGCAACATGGAAGGGTTCATATCTCATCCCTGGTACAGCATGGACTGCTCCAAGTAGTACTACAACGGAAACTGCAAAAGAAAACATGATTAACCGTGATATAATAGTGAGTTTTGAGATAAAGGGATATAAGAACGGCGTACTTAGATATGACTATAATCTTCAGCAGTGGCCTTTGGAAAGAACAATTGCAAAGCACCCCTACGAGATAGGCGATGTCATCAGATACAGTTATTTAAAGAGCAATTTGGAGGATAGCGATATAAAAATTAACCGTCCTTAACTATTTAAATTCCTGCAGCGGGAGAGTTCATACGTCACGGACTGTGCAGAAAGTCCCGGGGGTATAAGGTATGGGAGTACTATATGATTATATAGTACTCCCATATTATTACATAGGACTTCAGCCCCTGAAAAAGAACGTTCTTAAGCCTTCAAAGCTTGGTATCCGGTGTAAGGATGTATACCATATATAGGGAATATGTAATTTCTCTATTTTCCGCATATATTGTTTTAAATGAAGTAATATCAAGGAAAAGCAGAAAGTTAATGTAAAATTCTATGGATAAATATGTAAAATTTTATCTGTATATAGTATGTTACATAAGTAAGAAATAATTGAAAATGTGCGAATAAGATTACCTACATATGTATAAATATACAGAGTGGGTAATTGTACTCATAGATGGGCCATTATACTGCAACAAAATTGATACACTTGACGGATGGTAAGGCTACATATTCATGAGTACAATGTAGACATAAACCAAAAATAAAACAAGGAGGCGGCTTCTATGTTAATGAAAATGTATAATATCTGGTATGACATAAAGGAAACTTTAAAGGAGAAGAAAGGACAAGGTATGGTTGAATATGCATTAATCATAGGATTAATCGCAGTAGTAGTAATAACTGTCCTGACGAATATGGGTACTAATATTCAAGGAAAATTCCAGGAAATCGTAACCAAATTAGCACCGTAGAAATAGTTGCAGACTCCACGACCCTACTTGTATTTATCAGGTAGGGTCATTTTATCTATCTGATATACTAACTGCTCTGAAAGGAGGCATAGCATGAAGCTTAACAAGAAAGGCCAGTCACTGGTGGAGATGGCGCTGATACTACCTATTATAGTATTGCTTCTTATGGGTATGGTTGAGTTTACCAGGATATTCGGTTCTTATCTGCTTATTACCCATGCATCACGGGAAGGTGCAAGAATGGCCTCCATTGGAAAGAGCGATACCGTAATAGTAGATAGTGTCAAGGATAAGGTAAATGTTCTGAATGTAAGCGACCTGCAAATTACGCTCACTCCGGACGAAAGCACAAGAAGAAGCGGGGATGATGTTAAGGTGTCCGTTAAATATAAGGTAATCATATATGCCCCGGTGATAAGCAGTATTATTCCCAATCCTTTGGAGATGGAAGCCAATACATATATGAGGGTGGAGTAATATGAAATATATATATAACAAAAGAGGAAGCAGCTCAATAATAATGCTTTTCATGGTAACCGCACTTATTGCTCTCATGTCGTTAAGTGTGGATGCCGGGCTGTTGTATCTGGAAAAAACCAGGCTCCAGGACACTGTTGATTCGGCAGCCTTAGCTGCAGCTTCAATGTTCGATAAGGGAGAAACTGAAATACTGCAGGAAGCATATAAATATGCAAGTCTCAATGGGGTTGCCCCTGAGGATCTCACGGTTGATATTTCTGAGGACCATAGAAAGGTAAAGGTCAGCACTTCAAAAAAAGTTGACCTGTATTTTGCCAAGTTCCTGTCCATATCGGATGCTGATATAAAGGCCAGTGCTACCGCCACTGCGGGGCCGATTTCCTCTACAAAAGGTATACGTCCCTTTGCTGTGGAACAGCAGGAGTTCATTTACGGAGAGACATACACACTAAAGAAAGGCGGTGGTGGAGGGAATACAGGGAATTTCGGGGCTGTTGCATTGGGAGGAACAGGGGCGTCGAATTACAGGAATAATCTCTCCAACGGGTTTAATTCCAACCCGCCTTTGAAAATCGGGGATGAGATAGAGACCGAACCCGGTAATATGGCAGGTCCAACCAGAGATGGGATAAATGACATTATAAATTCAGATACCAATACACACAGTGAAGACTTATCAAATCTGGAACTTAATTGTCCGAGGCTTATAAAGATACCGATTGTTGATTCGCTGGATGCTTGCGGTAGAAGTACAGTTAAGATTGTTGGGTTTGCTGCGTTTTTCCTGGACGATGTAGTTAATAGAGGCGGTCATACGGAAATAACGGGACGGTTTGTGAAAATCATAGGCGAGGGTGAAATCGACGAATCGGCAGAGGATTATGGCCTGTTTGGAGTAAAACTGGTTGAGTAGCAAAGGGCACTGGAGGGACATAGATGGAGAATTTGAATAAGAAAATACTTGTAATTTCAATATTAATGGCGCTGGTTACAAGTCTTTTGCTGTATTTTTATGTATCCGGAATGGATAACGGTAAAGATGAGGTTAAACTTGAGGATATATATGTAGCTAAAGTTGAAATACCGGCCAGGACTGTAGTAAAAGACGATATGATAATGAAGGTGCAAATCCCCAAAGATGTATCAATACCAGTAGGTCTTAGAGAAAAGAATCAGATAGTGGGTAAATTGACCAAGGAAAGGATAATCAAAGGGGAGCCTATACTTCCCGAAAGGTTGTATAACGGCGGCAAAACAAATATGGCGTATATAGTGCCGAAGGGAAAGCGGGCGGTAACCATTGGAGTGAATGAAGTGGTCGAGGTAGGAAACTTCATTGTCCCAGGCGACTATGTGGACATAATAGCAACCTTTGATGAAGCAAGTGTTGATATGGGTGGAAGAAAGGTATACTACCCCAAATATACAAAAGTGATACTTCAGAACATACAAATACTAGGCATAGGTCAGGACATGGAAGTGGATAAAAAGGAAGAAAAGAAGCTTCCGACAAGTGCAACGCTTGCAGTGACATTGGAAGAAGCAGAAAAGCTTGTACTTGCAGAGGAAAGCGGAGTCCTGAGGCTGGCACTAAAACCTGCTTCAGATACTAGTCAAGTTCAAACGAACGGTATTTTGAGAAATGACCTTGTTGTTCCAAAAGGAAAGCTGGAGTTTTAGTACAGGGGGGTAAATCATATGGAAAATAAAATCAGGATAGTTATCGCGGACGATTCAGATCAGACAAGGGAAAATATAGCATCAATATTCAGCTTCGAAAAGGATATAGAAATAGTAGGTGAAGCAAGGAACGGAGCTGAAGCGATAGATGTAGTAAAGGCAAAAAAACCAAACATTGTATTAATGGATATAAATATGCCTGTATTGGATGGTATTAAGGCAACACAAGCTTTGACGGAAGAAGGAGCGGAAGGTTCAATCATTATGATGTCCATTCAGGGTGAAGGCGAATATATAAAGAGGGCTATGTCAGCAGGAGCGAGGGATTATGTCGTGAAGCCCTTCGGAGTTAAAGAGCTTGTGGACACAGTAAGGCATGTATTTGAATTGGATGCTACAAAGAAGAAAAAAACCGGAAACGATGCATCGGAAAAGATTGCAACCAAAATTATAAGCGTATTCTCCACAAAGGGTGGAGTAGGAAAGACAACAATAGCAACAAATCTTGCAGTGACACTATCCAACCTGTTAAACAAGAAGGTTGCCCTGCTGGACTTTGATTTGCAGTTCGGAGATGTTGCTATCTGTTTGAATCTATATGTAAAGAACTCAATAACTGAGGTCGTAAAAGATATTGCAAATATAGAACAGGATACAAGCCTGATTGATGAATATCTCCTTACACACTATTCGGGCGTGAAGGTGCTGGCTGCCCCTGTAAGGCCTGAAAATGCGGAATATGTAACCTCTGAGCATGTTAATAAAGTGATAGAGTTTTTAAAGGGCAGGTATGACTATATTATCATAGATACATCGAACGGTTTTAGCGATGTTGCAATAACTGCACTTGATGCATCAGATATGATAATATATGTATCCACTTTGGACCTGCCTTCCATCAAGAATACAAAGAATGGCTTAGAGGTTATGAAATCCCTCAATTACCCTAATGAGAAGGTTAGAATTGTCGTCAATAAATCTAATGAAAGCTTCGGGATTAAGTACAGTGACTTTGAGAGTGCTTTGAACGTTGATATATGGACTATGATACCCGATGACCTTGCAGCGGCTACAGTCTCGGTAAACAATGGACACCCGATTGTAACGCACAGGAGGACTTCACCGGTTTCAAAAAAGATTTACAAGCTTGTACTGAGCATTGCCGGTGATGAAAAGGAAAAGAAGAATATATTTGCAGCGATGTTTTAACGATGATATGAGGTTAAGGTAAGAGGTGGTATTCATGAGCCTTCTGAAAAGAATAGAACAGGAAAAGGTAGAAACTCAACAGGAAGGTAAACAATCAATCAAAGAAATAAAAAAGGAAGATCCCCTAAGTGATGTAAAGGGGATAATCCATAAAAAGATAGTTGAGAGAATCGACACAGGCATGTTGAATAGCGAAGAGGAAGAACAGAAGCTTAATGATGAAATTGCGGACATTGTTGAAGAGACTTTGAAGGAAAAGGATATAAACCTCTCGAGAACAGAAAAGCAAAGTATGATAACCTATATTATCGATGAATCCATAGGCTTCGGACCTATCAGTAAATTTCTAATGGATGAGGAAGTATCGGAGATAATGGTTAATGGGCCCGAGCAGGTGTATGTTGAAAAAAGGGGACGGTTGGAGCTTACCGATGTTCACTTTGATGACAATCAGCATGTTATGAGGATAATTGAGAAGATAGTGGCCCCTCTGGGAAGAAGAATTGATGAAGGCTCACCGATGGTTGATGCCAGACTTCCTGACGGCTCCAGAGTAAATGCAATAATACCGCCGCTGGCATTGAACGGTCCTACAATAACTATCAGAAAGTTTGCTAAAAAGCCTTTGGATGTGGCAAAGCTGATATCCTTCGGTACTATGACCAATGAGATGGCGTTGTTTATAGAGGCATGTATAAAGGCAAGGCTCAATATAGTTGTTTCCGGAGGTACAGGAAGCGGTAAGACAACGACCCTTAATGTGCTTTCTTCTTTCATACCGGATGATGAAAGAATTGTGACAATAGAGGACGCAGCAGAGCTTCAATTGAAGCAGGAACATGTAGTAAGACTTGAGAGCAGACCTGCGAATATTGAAGGAAAAGGAGCTGTAACCATAAGGGATTTGGTAAAAAACTCATTGAGAATGAGGCCTGACAGAATAGTAATAGGTGAGGTCAGAGGCGGAGAGGCGTTGGATATGCTGCAAGCCATGAATACCGGCCATGACGGTTCATTAACAACCGGACACTCAAATTCGCCAAGGGATATGCTGTCAAGGTTGGAGACGATGGTGCTTATGGCTGGAATGGATCTCCCTGTCAGAGCTATAAGAGAGCAGATATCATCAGCTATTGATGTGATAATACAACAAACAAGGCTGAAGGACGGAAGCAGAAAAATCACACATATAACTGAGGTTCAGGGAATGGAGAAAGACACGATAATACTTCAGGATATTTTTGTTTTTAAAGAAAAGGGCTATGACGAAAAAGGCAGGATAACAGGGGCTTTCGGAGCAACAGGGATCAGGCCGAAATTCATGGAGAAGCTCTTGAATGCAAGAGTATCTCTCCCGAATAATTTGTTCGAGCAGATATTGTAGATATTGTAATGAAGGAAGTGACCAAACATGCTGGAATTCCTGTTCCTGATATTTTCCATAAATCTGGCGGTAATTTTCTATTTTATTTACAATTCTTTCTCAAGAAGGAAAAAAATCACAAATCGGATGCAGAGCTATCTGAATCCTGAGAAAACGAAGGAAAAGTCTGAGAAGGAAAGAGGCCTTCCGTGGAGAGAAGGACTTCTTGCATTTGGGAAAACCCTCGGCAAAAGCAAGTGGGGAAGCAAATATAAGGAAAAGATTGAAATACAGATGATTCAGGCCCATTTGCCCCTAAAGCCGGAGGAATATATAGCAATTAACGCAGGTGTTTTTGTATTGGTTTTAGTTATAGTAGCCATTATTACAGAAAACTTTGTATCTTCACTTGCTATAGCTGCTTTGTCGGCATGCATTCCTGGGCTTTATGTGAAGACAAGGAAAAAGAGTATTATTGAAAAAATAGACCAGCAGCTGCCTGATACCATTGCACTGCTATCCAATACGTTGAAAGCTGGTTACAGCTTCCTCCAGGCAGTAGATGCTGCGGCAAAAGAGTTGCCTCCTCCGGTTTCACTGGAATTTCAGCAGATATTGAAGGAAGTTAACCTGGGTGTAAATACGGAAAATGCACTGGAGGAGCTTGGTAAGAGGATACAGAGCAAGGACCTTGAACTAATTATAATGGCAGTTCTTATACAAAGGCAAATAGGCGGAAATCTTTCGGAGATACTTGATAATATATCTGAAACAATCCGTTCAAGAATAAAGATTAAAGGTGAAATAAAAATACTTACAGCCCAGGGGAGAGTCTCAGGGATGATAATTTCCCTGATGCCGGTAGCCCTTGGCGGTGTTCTGTATTTCATCAATCCAACTTATATTTCGGTATTATTCACGAACCCTGCCGGTTGGGCGATGATAGGCACTGCTGCATTAATGCAGGGGATAGGAATATTCCTCATAAGACGAATAATAAGAATTGAGGTGTAATTATGTTGTGGGCAATCCTTATAGGCGCCTTTGCCTCAGTCTGTTGCATTGTTTCAATACTATTGAATATATTGTTCAAGGAAAAGCTTTTGATACAAAAAAGAATAAAGGACTATGTCCATACAGATGAAAAAAACAATAGTGTACTTGAAGGTTCTTTTACAGACAGGGTTATAAGGCCAATATTCAAAAATGCAAATTCACTGATGAATAGGGTAACACCTAAACAGTATTATATGCAAATGGAAAGAAGACTTACGGAGGCTGGAAATCCAAAGGGAATAACAGTCGGAATGATTGTATTTCTGCAAGCTTGCGGTATAATTATCTCATTTACCGGCTCCATACTGGTATGGTTTATAGGGGGTGTACCTCTCCCCAAAGCGTTGATAATACTATGTGCCCTTCTAGGTATAATTAATATTTTACCAAAGTATTTCCTCAAGCATAAGATTGTAGAGCGGCAGAAGGAAATTGAGAGAAGTCTTCCGGACGTCCTTGACCTGCTTACAGTATCTATAGAAGCCGGTTTGAGCTTTGACGGGGCAGTGGCGAAGCTGGTTGAAAAGATGCCCGGTGTATTAGCACAGGAGTTTGGCACTGTACTAAAGGAGATGAGGGTGGGAGTATCCAAGAAAGATGCATTCAAATCCCTTTTGGAAAGGGTTCCTGCACCAAGCCTTGTCACATTTGTAGGTGCTGTCCTGCAAGCAGACCAGTTGGGGGTAAGTGTAGGAAACGTTCTGAGAATACAGTCTGCACAGGTCAGGCTTAAAAGGAGGCAGAAGACGCAAGAAAATGCAATGAAGGCACCGATAAAGATGTTGATACCTATGGTTATATTTATAATGCCGACCATTTTCATAGTTTTGCTGGGGCCTGTTGCAATAAAGTACATGCAAACTTTTGCAGATTAGGGGGTATAGAAATGTTGTACAACGAAACAAAGAAAAAGATTGTTGTAAGCGATCTGAAAATTGCCAAGAACTTTTTTCAGCGTCTAAAAGGGCTTATGTTCAGAAAAAGACTGGGCTTTAGTGAGGGGCTGATGATTCTCGGCTGCAATTCTATACATACTTGCTTCATGAGGTTTGCTATTGATGTAGTTTATATGGATATTAACCATAAAGTAATTTGCATAAAGGAAAAAATAAAACCGTGGAGGCTTACCGGTTTTGTAAGGAAAGCATACATAACGCTTGAATTACCGGAAGGCACGGTTAGGACAAAAGATATTTCCGTTGGGGATGTACTCATATTGAATTAGTAATATTAATATGCTTATATAATCTCACGGATAATACTGCTGCAACTATTGATTTTAGCATATCTCCAGGAATGAATGGCAGAACTCCGAATATAAGCGCCTTGCTGATTCCCATTCCTGTTACAAAATCCAGCCATAATGCACCACAAATATCAACAACTATAATTCCGCCTATCACATTAGCAGCTAATAAACGCCAGAAACCGGGCTTTTTACCCCTTATCAGGGAAATTACAACTGCGCCGATGAGGAACCCAATGAGGTAACCTCCAGTTTTCCCTACTATGATTCCAAGACCACCTGCACCACCGGAGAATGCTGGCAGCCCGACGGCACCCATAAGAAGAAATATAAGAATGCTTAATGCAGCCTGGCCTGCCGGCAGCAATCCCCCTGCTAACATAACGGAAAGGGTCTGCGCCGTAACCGGAGCAGCCGGGAAGGGAAGGGGGACGGATATGTACCCTGATACGGCTGTTAGTGTTGCGAATAGTGCAATATAGCTGATGTCCCTTACTGAAATCCTGTGTTTCATTTTACTACCTCCTATATTTGGCTTCCTACAAAATAATTATAAATAGATTATAAAGTATTGTCAACAAAAATAAAACGAAAGGTTGACAATACACTTAAAAATAAAACCAGAGGGTTTACTCCGGTTTTTGTTACTATCCAAACAGCATCGGCATGTTTTTTTTAAGTTCATTAAGAGGGAGCGGTTTGCTTATCAGGTAGCCTTGCAGTTCGTCACAAGACATCTGCTTTAAAAGTGTCAGCTGCTCAACCGTTTCCACGCCTTCAGCGGTTACTTTGAGTTTGAGGCTGTGTGCTACATCAATTATTGATTTTACTATAGCTTTGGTATTAGTGTTCTTTATCATATCAGATACAAAGGACCTGTCTATTTTCAGCAAGTGAATGGGGAAGGTCCTCAGATAATTCAATGAGGAATATCCTGTTCCAAAGTCATCAATTGATATGTTAACTCCCATTTCATTAAGCTTCTTCAAGGTTTTGATTGTAAAATCTATATTCTCCATTGCTGTTGTCTCGGTTATTTCAAGCTCCAGCAAGTGCGGCTCAAATCCGGTTTCAACCAGAACTTGTGCAATTGTATCAACAAGATTATGATGCCTGAACTGGTATGCTGACAGATTTACTGAAAGCCTCATTGGCTTATTGTTTATACCGGTAAGGTTTTTGAACTGGATACATGCAGTTCTTAACACCCATTCATCAAGTTTTCTTATAATACCTGTTTCTTCGGCTATAGGGATAAATACCCCCGGGCTAATTATCCCTCTTTCCGGATGCATCCATCTTACCAGTGCCTCCATGCCTATCACTTCACCTGTGGCACTGTCCACCTTGGGCTGATAGTAGAGAGTCATTTCGTTTCGTTCAATGGCTGTGCGCAAATCTTTTGTAAGGGAGAATTTTTCTATTACTTTTTCATCATCTACTACTACATAGCTTTGGTATGTATTTCTGCCATTCTCCTTTGCAGTGTACAAGGCCATATCTGCGTGCTTCATTATAACGCTGGACTCAGAACCGTCGTTGGGATAGATGGCAACACCGATGCTTGCAGTGACATAGAGCTCATGTTCGTCTATATTAAATATCTGGCCCAGCATTTCAAGTACTTTGCGGGCTAATCTGTATGCTTGCTCTGCCCCATGGATTTGAGGCATCAATACTGTGAACTCATCTCCGCCCATTCTGGCAAGAACATCGTTTTGATTAAGCACCTTTACCAGCCTTCTGGAAACCTGTTGAAGCAGTTTGTCTCCAATATGATGTCCCAACGTATCATTGATGTTTTTGAAGTAATCAAGGTCGATTATTAATACTGCAAGTTTATTGTCGTTTATATATGCATTTTCCAGTGCAGTGTTCAGATATTCATGGAAGAGCTTTCTGTTGGGCAGGTCTGTAAGACTGTCATAATACTCATGATACTTGATTGTTTCCTCAGCGATTTTCTTTTCGGATATATCCTGGAATACTACAAGTACACCTTTTGTCTGCCCGTCATTACTTCTGACAGGGGATGCAGATCCAAGAATGAGGTGCTGGGAGCCTTCCTCCGAAACAAGCATATAAAGGTCATTGAAATTGACCATCGAATTGTTTGCAAGAACATCTTCAACCGGGATATCATATTTTAAGCCGTTTTCTGTATCGATGATATTCAGTGCTTCGCTAATAGGCTTACCCACAGAGTCCTTTTCTGCAACTCCTGTCAGGAGTTCGGCAACATGGTTCATAAAAGTGATGTCGCCTTTGGCATTTGTAGCAATAACTCCATCTCCTATGCTTGAGAGAGTTATTCTGAGAAGTTCATGTTCTTCTTTAAGGCTGTTTGTAGCCTTGTCAACTGTTTTTTTCAAGTGCCTGATTAGTGCATTCACAAATAGTATTGATGCAATTACTATTAGAGTGAGAAATATTAAAATAGCGATAACCATATTCTGCTTATTTTTCATAAATGCTTCGGAGTGTCTGAAAAAGTATTTTTGGTAAACCTGCTCATACAGGCCTGCACTTTGGAGCAGTATCAGCTGCCTGTTTATGTACTTGACCAGCTCAGGTTTATTCCTGCTTATACCGAAAGCAAGGTCGACAGGATATAAATTGATAATCTGAGGTACTATTGTTCCTTCCAACTGGTTTTTTACGAGAAAGTAATTAGTTACCTCCTGGTTGCCGAATAATACATCGACTTTGCCTTGTTGAAGGGCGGCGATAACCTCTTCTATATCATTAAAGGTCTGGTAGTTGGTTATTTTAAGATTGTTTTTCAGGACATATTCAGTCATGTCTGATTTTTGGACCCCGATTTTATATTGTTTGATTTCTTCAACTGACTTAATTGTCATATTTTTTCTTGTATAAATCGCCCGGTATGTTTTTATTACAGGCTTGCTGAAGAGAATTTCCTTCTTTCTTTCTTCATTAATGGCTACAAGGCCGCAGACGTCAATTTCATTATTCCTTATCCGTTGATATACCCTATCCCAAACATCATAAGAATAATTGACATCATAATTGCCGCTGGAAAATATCAATCGGCCCAGATCCATTCCGAAGCCATGTATATCATTTTTGGAAGCAATTTCAAAGGGGGGATGGTTACCGTCGACTTGATATTTAACTATTGGGGCAGGCGTTTTGGTGTCATCACTGCAATATGCAGCAGAAGGAATAAATAAAGATAAAGATACTAGAAATAGAAGAATAAATTTGGAAATCCTTTTCAACATCAAACACTCACTCATTTCTGCAATTATTTTTTAAGAGAAGCTGGATATTTAACTAGGTGTATGCAATAGCTGAGCATCCGGAAAAAAATAATATTAAATGGCAATTTATACTATTCTGCATATTTTTTCATTATCCTTCATTAATAGACATTATTTTTAAATATATACAATAATTTGACATGGGAAACAATGGCATAAGCCGCACTGTATGTGGGCTCTATGCAAATAATTTATGTTCAAAAATATAGCGTGAATAGGATTAATTATTATAATTTCGGGAAATTTATAATATTGCGCTAAATATATTGCATTGCATCAAGCAAACTGCCCTGCGAAGCTGGTTCGACCCCGGGATGTTTGCAAAAATAGAATGTATTAGAATTACACGTTATATAAAGTTAGAATTTAATAGAATTTTAAAATTATATATGGTAAATTAGTAATGTAATAAATGAACTGCTTTTAGGAGGATGGTTTATGGATAAAAATGAAGTACAGAAGTTGGAGCAAAAATGCAAGCACATACGTTGGCTGATTATGGATGAAATCGGCAAGCTGGGAGTAGGTCATGTTGGAGGTTGTCTTTCCGCAGTGGAAGCACTTGTAGTACTTTACCATAAGGTAATGAATATAAACCCGGATGACCCTCAGATGGAAGGAAGGGACAGGTTCGTTATGTCAAAAGGCCATGCAGGTCCTGCTGTTTATGCTGTGCTTGCAGACAGGGGTTACTTTGACGTAAGTGAGCTTGATACGTTGAACAAACCCGAAACGAGGCTTCCAAGCCATTGTGATATGCTGAAGACCAGAGGCATAGATATGACTGCAGGATCTTTAGGACAGGGAATTTCATGTGCAGTAGGCATGGCAAAAGCTTCTAAAATTAAAAAGGACAATGCGTACATATATGCAATGGTTGGAGATGGAGAAAGCCAGGAAGGGCAAGTATGGGAAGCTTCTATGGCAGCAGCCCAGTTCAAACTGAACAATCTTATTGCCTTCACGGATAACAACAAGATGCAGATAGACGGAAACACTAAGCATATTGTAAGTGTTGAGCCACTTACCGAAAAGTGGAAGGCCTTCGGTTGGAATGTTATTTCTGTTGATGGCCATGATGTAGAGCAGATTTATGATGCAGTACTGGAGGCAAAGAAATCGGAAGTTAAGCCGACCATGATAATACTGGATACAATTAAGGGAAAAGGTGTATCCTTCATTGAAGCAATGGGTTATAAGAATCATAGTACACCAATAACGGAAGAGCAAAGAATCATGGCATTAAAGGAATTGGAATAGGAGGTGGGCGCCATGTATGAGAATATGGAAATGAGAAAAGTATTCGGTGATACACTGGATAAATTGATGGAAAAGGATGAAAGAATAGTAGTCATAGATGCAGACTTGGCAAAGGCTAACGGAACACATGGACTCAGGGATAAATATCCCGAGAGGGCATTTGATGTAGGAATTGCAGAGCAGGATATGGCAAGTATAGCGGCAGGGATGGCGGCCTATGGGTTTATACCGTTTATAACGAGCTTCACTCCTTTTGCTACCAGGAGAATTTGTGACCAGATAACCATATCGATCGCATATGCAAAAAGAAATGTCAAAATTGTTGGAACAGACCCCGGCATTTCGGCTGAGTTAAACGGCGGCACCCATATGAGCATGGAGGACATCGGAGTTTTAAGAAGTATACCCACTATGGTTATATTTGAGCCTGTTGATGCTGTCCAGCTTGCGAAGGCGCTGCCGAAGATAGTTGAATATGATGGGGTTGTATATATTAGAATGTTCAGAAAAGCAACACCCATAGTATTCCCTGATGATTACCAATTCGAGTTGTTTAAGGCAGACACCCTGAGGACAGGAAAAGATGTGACGCTTTTCGCAACCGGAATGATGGTAAAGGAATCCCTTGAGGCGGCTGACATGTTAAAGAGTGAGGGAATAGAAGCAGAGGTTATTAATATACATACTATTAAACCTATTGACAGGGATGCGGTAATCGCCTCGGCAAGAAAGACAGGAGCAGTAGTAACCTGCGAGAACCATAACATAATTGGCGGACTTAGAAGTGCTGTGGCTGAGGTGCTGTCAGAGGAATTCCCTGTGCCTGCAAAAGCTGTTGGTGTGAAAGACCACTTCGGAGAAGTTGCCAAGATTGATTATTTGAAGAAAAAATACCATATGACTGCAAATGATATAGTAAAGGCTGCAAAGGAAGCAATTGCACTTAAATAGTTTGGCAGCATAAGCAGACGTTCCAAGGAGTTGATAGTAGTGCACGAAAAAGTCGCTGTGGAAATAGAAAGAGTAATAAAGAACGATATTGGATGCAGGGGACTTGGGGATGCAGTTATAGTTGACGACCTGATAAAAGCCGCCGAGGAACTGTATGGCAGTTCAAAGATTCTTATAGTAACGGGGTTTTGCATACTGGAACCTTTATGCGGTGAGACTGACGGGCCTCTCGGTGCGGTATCATTGGCAGGTGCCTTGGAACAGCTCGGCAAGACCGTTATGCTATTGACTGATTCCTATTCGGAAAAAATAGTAAGAGCTTGTAAAAGGGCAAAGGGGATAAAAGCGGAAGTTGCAGTTGTTCCCTTCCATGGTGCAAACGGCTTCTGCAGGCTTTTACTGGACAGCTTCAAGCCCAATCATATTGTAGCGGTAGAAAGGCCTGGAAAAGCAAAGAACGGAAGATTTTACAGCATGAGAGGCAATGACCTGACCAATGTAGTGCCGGACACTGATATACTATTTGAGCTCGCAGGTGAGCTGGGTATAAAGACAACAGCAGTTGGAGACGGCGGCAATGAATTGGGGATGGGTAAAGTAAAGGATATTGTGGTTAGGTCGCTTAAAAATGGTGCAACTATTGTAGCCGAAGCAAGTGCCGATTATGCGATTGTTGCAGGGGTATCCAACTGGGGTGCTCACGGACTGGAGGCAATGCTGTCCGTTCTTGAAGGCAGACTGCTTCTACATGACAGCAGTATAGAAAAATCAATAATTAAAGCAATGATAAATGCCGGCGCAGTGGACGGATGTACGGGGAAAGGGGAACCTACAGTGGATGGGTTAAGCCTTGAGGTGAATATTGATATATTGAAAAAACTGAGAAAGCTTGTAACAGAAAATCTTTTCCAGGAAGCTGCAGCGGATTAAATAAAAGGCCTGCGTATCAACGCAGGCCTTAATAACTTTTTGCTTATATTATACTAAACCTTGAGCTTTCATAGCTTCTGCAACTTTGAGGAATCCGGCTATATTGGCACCTGCAACGAGGTTGTAGCCATAGCCATATTCTTCAGCTGCTTTCATAGCATTGTTATGAATGTTGATCATAATATGATGAAGTTTTTCATCAACTTCTTCAGCTGTCCATGAAAGTCTCATGCTGTTCTGTGACATTTCAAGTGCTGATGTAGCAACTCCGCCGGCATTAGCAGCCTTAGCCGGTCCAACGATAACGCCGTTCTTGAGGAAGTATTCAACTGCTTCGTTAGTACATGGCATGTTAGCAGCTTCGCAAACAAACTTAATGCCGTTTGCTACGATCTGTTTAGCATGTTCTAACTGTATATCGTTCTGAGTAGCAGCCGGTATTACGATATCAGCTTTAACATTCCACGGTTTTTCGCCTGGGAAGAATTTGCAGTTATACTTATCAGCATAGTCTTTAGCTTTATCTCTGCCGGAAGCACGCATTTCAAGCAAGTAGTCTATCTTTTCGCCTACAACTCCGTCTGGATCGTAAACATATCCGTCAGGACCTGAAATTGTTATAACCTTGCCACCTAACTGAGCAACCTTTAAGCAAATACCCCATGCAACGTTACCGAAACCGGAAATTGCAACAGTTTTGCCCTTTATTGTTTCACCTTCATGTTTGAGCATTTCTTCACAGAAGTAAGTAACACCGTAGCCTGTAGCTTCAGGTCTTACAAGGCTTCCGCCGTATGCCAATCCCTTACCGGTGAGTACTCCGTTTTCAAATACTCCCTTTATTCTTCTGTACTGGCCAAACAAGTAGCCGATTTCTCTTCCGCCAACACCGATATCCCCTGCAGGAACGTCGATATCCGGACCGATGAATCTGTAAAGCTCAGTCATAAAGCTCTGGCAGAATCTCATTACTTCTCCTTCTGACTTTCCTCTTGGGTCGAAGTCTGAACCGCCTTTGCCTCCGCCAATAGGAAGACCTGTCAAGGAGTTTTTGAATATCTGTTCAAAGCCCAGGAATTTGATAATCCCTATGTAAACAGAAGAGTGGAATCTTAATCCTCCCTTATATGGTCCTATAGCTCCGTTGAACTGTACTCTGAAGCCTCTGTTAACCTGTACTTGACCTTTGTCGTCAACCCACGGCACTCTGAATGTGAACTGCCTTTCAGGTTCAACTATTCTTTCCATAATTCCGAGTTCGATGAAATCTGGGCGCTTTTCAAGAACTGGTACTAAGGAATCAAGAACTTCTCTAACTGTTTGGTGGAATTCCGGTTCACCAGGATTTCTTTTTACGACTCTGTCGTAAAGTTCGTCGCAATACTGCTTTGCGTTCATTGGTATCTCCCTCCAATATTAATTCATTATTTAAGCAATTGACAGATATCTGAAAATTGCTTAAAATCTAAGATAAAATGTAGTTTTACCTTTGCCCATTTACTATTATATATCAAGTGAACAAATATAGAATAGTATTTTTCGGATATATTGCATAAGTTAAGAAAATATTTCCAAATATTCTATTCTGATATATTGTTGACAAAAAATATACAATAGTTAAAAAAATTTGAGCATTTATTATATATTTTCTATAAAAAATTAGAAAATCCTGCGTAAATTTTTAACAATTTATATAAATATCTAAAATAGGATATGAAAAAAGATATATTTTTATATTTTGATTTTTTAATTTATTTTATTCATATGCAAAGTTTTGATATTATTTGTTTGTAGAGGGGAGAAAAGCCGAAATGAAAAGAGTACTCACGACCTGCGGCTATTGCGGCTGCGGGTGCAATTTCTATGTTAACACAAGAGAAAATGAAGTAATTGGGGTGACTCCTGACAGAAACCATCCTGTAAGCAAGGGAAAATTATGCGTTAAGGGCTGGCAGGGACACAGCTTTGTGAACCATCCCGACAGATTGAAAAGATCCATGCAGAGGAACGCGGACGGCAACCTTGAAGAGGTTTCCTGGGAGAGGGCAATAGAAACCACTGCAGAAGAACTAAAACGTATAATATTTGAATATGGTCCTGACTCAATTGGTGTATTATCCTCCGCAAGGTGCACAAATGAAGAAAACTATCTGATGGTTAAGTTTGCAAGAGCAGTACTAAGAACAAATAATATAGACCACTGCGCAAGGTTGTGACACAGTCCTACGGTGGCTAGTTTAGCCGCTGCATTCGGTAGTGGTGCAATGACCAACTCAATAGAGGAATTGTCAAAGGCGGATGTTATATTTGTTATCGGTTCAAACACAACTGAACAGCATCCTCTTATAGGAATGAGGATAAGAGAAGCTGTATTGAAAAATAATGCAAAGCTGATTATAGCAGACCCAAGGCGTATACCTCTTGTAGAGTATGCTTCTGTTTATGCGCCTCTGAATCCGGGGACAAATCTTGCTTTTATTAATGGAATACTGAATGTTATAGTAACAGAGGGCCTTGAAAACGAGGACTTTATCAGGAGCCGGACAGAAGGCTATGAAGAATTTGAAAAATCAATATTAAAATATACACCGGAAGCTGTATCGGAAATAACGGGAGTCAGCGCTGATAAAATAAAGGAATTTGCAAGGTTGTTTGCCGGTGCCGGAAATGCTTCCATTGTGTATGCTATGGGAATCACACAGCATGTCACAGGCTCAGCAAATGTTGCTGCGCTTGCAAATCTTGCATTGGTAACAGGCCAGATAGGCAAGGAAGCTTCAGGAGTGAATCCGTTGAGGGGCCAGAACAATGTCCAGGGTGCTTGCGATATGGGCGCGCTTCCAGACGTGTTTCCAGGCTACCAGGCGGTAACAAATGAAAGTGTAAGGGAAAAGTTCAGAGCAGCTTGGGGAAAGGATACGGCGTGCGAAAAAGGTTTGACAGTGTCGCAAATGATGGAAGGTGCAGCACACGGCAAAATAAAGGCGCTTGTTATAATGGGCGAAAACCCAATGCTGTCAGACCCGGATATAAACCATATAGGGGATGCCCTAAAAAACCTTGAGCTCCTGGTAGTACAGGATATATTCCCTACGGAGACAGCAGAATATGCCCATGTGATATTGCCGGGGACAAGCTTTTTAGAAAAGGACGGAACCTTCACAAACACCGAGCGCAGAGTGCAAAGGGTAAGGAAGGCTATAGAACCGATAGGAAACAGCAGGCCTGACTGGGAGATTCTGTGTGATCTGATTAAAGCATTTGGCTATCCTGCAGATTATAAGAGCCCGGGTGATATAATGGAAGAAATACGCAGACTTACCCCGAGTTATGGCGGGATTAGCTACAGCAGGCTTGAAAAAACCGGACTGCAGTGGCCATGTCCTGATCTGGAGCATCCGGGTACGAGATTCCTTCATAAGGATAAATTTTCGAGAGGCTTGGGAAGGTTTACAGTCAATGAATACAGGGATCCGGGTGAACTGGTTGATGATGAATATCCGCTTGTCATGACAACAGGCAGAATTCAGCATCATTATCATACGGGTACTATGACAAGAAGGTCCTGGGCTTTGGATAGGGAATATCCACACGGTTTTATTGAAATAAACCCTGTGGACGCAGAGAAACTGGGGATAAGCAATAACAATAAAGTAAGGGTTGCTTCGAGAAGAGGGGAGATTGAAACCGTTGCGATAATTACTGAAAAAATCACCCCGGGGGTAGTCTTTATGCCCTTCCACTTTGGAGAGGCTCCTGCAAATAAACTTACAAACAGAAATTTGGACCCGGTGTCTCAAATACCCGAGTTTAAAGTTTGTGCCGTAAAAATAGAGGGGGTGAAATAGATGTTGGCATTTAACAAGGAAGACTTGACTAAATTGCTTGATGTATGGTCGCGCAGCTTTGAGGTCTATGCACCCACAAGAATGAATGATGATGTAATGCTGATGCCCTATGATGAAAAAAGCTTCACAACGGATTATTTGAACACCACGATGCCTGTAAAGGAATTCCTGTTTGAACAGAGGGAAAACCTGTACAACTGGCAGAAGACTGGCGGGGATATAAAAATTACAGAATTTGATGCAAGTAAGCTTCCGGCAACGATATTGTTCGGTGTCAGGGCTTGTGATGCATACGGGATAGCTTACATGGACAGGTTTTATGCTGAAGAATTCAGGGATCACAACTATGCAGGAAGAAGGGAAAAGACATATATAGTTGTGGTAAACTGTACTGAACCCGGATATAACTGCTATTGTTCCTCCACCGGTGTAGGTCCTTTTGCGAAGGCGGGTTATGACTTGCTGATAACACCGGCTGGTGAGGACTATCTGGTTGAAGCTGGTACAGCAAAGGGCAGAGAGCTTATTGCACTTGCCGGTGATATCATGAGGAGTATTGGAGAAGCAGGCAGTGTGATTAAGAATGCTCTACAAAACGCTGTAGAAGATAAATTTATAAGCAAAGTAAATCTTAGCAATATAGCAGAGGTTCTGGATGAAACCTATGATAATGAAATCTGGAAGGAAATATCAAAACAATGCATAGGCTGTACGGGCTGTACAAGTGTCTGCCCAACCTGCACATGTTTCAACATAGTTGAGGAGGAAAGCTGCTATGGAGAAAAATGTCGGGTAAGGTGCTGGGACTCGTGCCAGAGCGATTCGTTCACAAGAAATGCCGGAGGTCATAACCCCAGGAACGAAGTTTCAAGAGTCAGATACAGGGTATATGATAAGCTGAAGTATATAGAAGAAAGATTCGGAATGAAAGGGTGTACCGGATGCGGAAGATGCATAAACGTGTGCCCGGCATTTATTGACATAATAGAGGTTGCGGCAAAGCTCAAACAGGAATACAAGCATGATATTGAAGAGCTGAGAAAGGATAAAGCTGCAGCGGCGAGATTTGAGATACACTCCCATAACCCGGAACAAAGATGCGAAAATGTTTATAGGCCTCAGATTGCGGTAATAAAGGATATAATACAGGAAACAAGGGATATTAAACGCTTCATAGTCCAATATGAAGACAAGTCATTGCATGAAAGTTATAAATTTACAGGACAGTTTTTTGAAATAACAATTTTTGGAGTTGGAGAAATAGCAATTTCAATACCCTTTGGGCCATCCCAAAAGGACTATTTCGATTTCTGCGTGAAGAAAGCAGGCCGCGTTACTACCGCAATGCACGAATTGAAGGTTGGCGACAAGATAGGCCTCAGGGGGCCTTTCGGAAAGGGCTTTCCTTACGAAGAGCTCAAGGGCAGGGATGTTCTTATTGTTGGAAGCGGAGTAGGTCTTGCCCCTGTCCGCACTATGATAGTGAGAATAATAGAGAACAAGAAGGATTTCGGAAAGCTTGTAGTAATAGCAAGTGCGACAGCATACGAAGGGCTTGTTTACAAGGAAGATCTTAAAAAGTGGAATGAGATGGAAGGGGTCAAAGTATTGTATGCCTTGAGCAAGCCTACAGACAAGGTCGACGCCTATGTAGGATATATAAATGATTTGCTGCCTGATTTGGGTCTGGACTGGAACAATACTACTTCAATAATATGTGCTTCACCGAAGCGTATAAAGGCCGTAGCAAAAGATCTGATGAAGCTTGGAATGAAGGGTACCGACATATTGACCTCCCTGGAAACCCATATGAGGTGCGGCATAGGAAAATGCGGTCACTGCAAGGTAGGAAACAAATATATGTGCGTAGACGGACCGGTATTCAATTATGAGGAAATGCTGCAGTTGCCCCCGGAGTTTTAACTGATAGCACAAATAGAAGTAAAAATAGAGCAGCCATGTATAAGCCGGTATAACCTTACTGGGCTTAACATGGCTGTCAGCGTTATATTAACAGAGATAGTATAAAACATATAATTGAATATAATAATACTATACACTTATAGTATATAAGCTAAAGTATGACAGGAAATAATATGATATTCTTAAGAAAGTTTAGCTTTTGCAAAAGGAGAAGGTTATGGCTGATAGACAGAGAATAGACAAGATATTATCCAATCTCGGCCATGGAACAAGAAAAGAAGTAAAAGAATTGATAAAAAGCGGGTTGGTCGAGGTTGACGGAATAGTTGACAGGGATCCGGGGATGCTGGTTGAGGCAAACTCCCAGGAAATAAGGGTCGGTGGTAAAAAGCTTAATTACAGGGAATTCATATATATAATGATGAATAAGCCCCAGGGGGTTGTCTCTGCAACAGAAGCCCCCCGTGAAAAGACCGTTGTTGATTTGCTACCTGATGAGATGAGAGCCTTCAATCCTTTTCCGGTCGGCAGGCTTGACAAGGATACAGAAGGGCTGCTGCTTTTAAGCAATGACGGGCAGCTTTCCCATAGATTACTTTCACCCAAAAAGCATGTTCCGAAGGTTTATCTCACCAGGGTGGATGGCAGGATCACAGAAAAGGATGTTGCGGCTTTCGGTGAAGGAATTACATTGGACGACGGTTATAAGACATTGCCGTCGGGACTTGAGGTTTTGGAAAGAGGTGGCATTTCACTTGCAAAAGTGACAATATACGAAGGAAAATACCATCAGGTCAAGAGAATGTTTAAAGCTGTCGGAAAGGAAGTAATATATCTGAAGCGCTTATCCATGGGAGAGCTTATACTGGATGAAACCCTTGAACTGGGCGAATTCAGGGAACTTAGCACTGAAGAACTGGAGATACTGAATAATGTCTAGTTAAACTTGTAGTTGAAACTTTGACAAATAATTGTTAATATTAATAATTAGATAGATATCAAATATATCGTATTGAATAAAATAAGGGGTGTTGTAGATGCCGTTGGAGATATATGGGGAAACAAACGAACCTTATATTAAAATATTTAATTCCCCGGTAATAGAATTGATATGTGCGGTGCATTTGCTTACTGATGCCGCACATCACCAGTATGAGCTTAAATGGGCGGAGGACGTGCTGTCCAAACTCACTCCGGAAGATTATAAAGCATTGGATAATTTGAAGATTTTTCCCGCAGGCGGTATGAATGTCCTTAATTTCGTGCTTGAAAGCGGCGAACTGAATTCGATACCGGCCTTTCTGGAGTATATAAAAAAAATAGATGTGCTTGATTTTTATTATTACCTGTTAAATGAAGAAATAGAAAAAGCCAAAATACAAAAGGCTTTTACGGACAAAAAGGAAAGATACAAGATACAGGAAAAAATAAAATGGATTGTTAGCGATAATGAATTGATGGATTTCTTTGAGAATCCGGAAAAAATAAAACAGAATACAGTACACATATACCGGAGGGTCCTTGAGAATGACTTTATGGCCAAGCTGGAACGCAGCAAGGATAAGATGGAGGCAGGGCTCCAGTATGTAAACAGCTTTAACAGCAAGGACAGTATAGAAGTAATACTTGAAAAGATTTCAGGGAGGCCAAGGAAGCTGTTCTCAGGCTTTAAGGAATACTATGTGATACCGTCATATTTTGTATCGCCGCAAAGATGTATAAGGATTTTTTCCGGCGACAGGCTTTATGTTGTATTTGACTGCAGAGTTACACGGGATAAGAGGGAAGCGCTGCTGGATGAATTATCCACGATTCTCAAAGTAATAGATGATAAGTCCAGACTGGAAATATTAAGGATACTTGTAAACAGCAAGAGTTATGGAAAGGCCATATCCGACCTGGTCGGCATATCGACACCAACCGTATCCCACCATTTGGACATCTTGAAGCAAGCGGGCTTCATAAGAGAAGAAAAGATACGCAATATAAAATATTTCTACGCTGATAAGGAAAAGCTGAAAAAAGTAATAGATGATATAAACAAATATTTTTTCGGAGCGGATTAAGGTTGCATTTAGTGCAGCCTTTTTCATTAGTGGGCATTCTACCAAAGTAGAATCAGTTAAAAGCTCGGAGGCTCGATGCCTCCGAGCTTTTATTAAAAATTTATTATATACAACATAAATTAAAAGGGAATTTTATATTTATGTTGTATATAACATTTACAGAGTATTATCAGTTGCAAATATAACAAGTTTCAGGAAAAGACCTAAAACTATTTAAAACAAATGGTTGTTGTGAATAATAAGATTTGCAAGTGGGGATGGTTATATGAATATCAGGGAAATAACCGAGAATCTGGAGAGGCAAAACCTTTCAGAATATGCAGTACTAAGCGCTGAATCAAAGGGACGGCTTGTGGAAGAGGAAAAGTGTGAAATAAGGACTGATTTTCAAAGGGACAGGGACAGGATTATTCATTCCAAAGCATTCAGAAGACTAAAACACAAGACCCAGGTTTTTATTGCTCCTGAAGGAGACCACTACAGGACAAGACTTACACACACTCTTGAAGTATCACAGATTGCACGGACTATAGCAAGGGCTCTCAGATTGAATGAAGATCTGACTGAAGCCATAGCACTTGGACATGACCTGGGGCATACTCCTTTTGGCCATGCTGGAGAAAGAGTGCTGAATGAGCTTCATCCCGGAGGCTTCAAGCATAATGAGCAAAGCCTCAGAGTAGTGGATATCCTTGAGGGAGGCACAGGGCTGAACCTCACCTATGAGGTCAGGGACGGAATATTAAAGCATACAGGCAGCGAAGAAGCTGAGACTCTGGAAGGAAGAATTGTAGCTATTTCAGATAGGATCGCATATATAAACCATGATATTGATGATGCATTGAGGGGAGGAATTATTGATATAAGCAGTATTCCTGACAACTGTCTCAATGTATTGGGATATACCCACAAGAATCGTATAAACGCTATGATTTTTGATATTATAAACGAAAGTTTGGGTAAGAACGGCATTTTTATGAGTGAAAACACAAGAAAAGCAACTGACGACCTTAGAAATTTCATGTTTGACAAGGTATATATAGGTTCTAAAGCAAAGGTCGAAGAAAAAAAGACCAGGAATATCATAATTGAGCTGTATCATTACTATCTTGAGCATCCTGAAGAACTTCCCGCCGAGTATTTTAATGCTCAGGAGGGAATAGAGCAGGACCGGGGTGTGTGCGATTATATTGCTGGGATGTCGGATAGTTTTGCAATCAATACTTTTACAAGGCTTTTCATACCTTCACCATGGCAGGTTTGAAATTAAAAGAAAAAATATATAAAATTTTGAAGGAAATTTAAAATGTATGTCGAATAATTCTAAACTCGACACTCTATTTTTTACTAATTGAAAAAAGAACAGGTGCGTTGATGAAAATACTTGTGGACGGGGATGCTTGCCCCGCAACGGGAATAATTGAAAAAGCAGCAGCGGAGCTTGGAGTAAAAGTCTTTTTTTTTCACAGCACAAGCCACTACAGTAATATGTCGCATAATGGTGCAGTGGAAATAATTATGGTAGATAATGTATCACAGGCTGTTGACATGGCAATAATTAATAAGGCATCAGAGGGTGATATTGTAGTAACCGGAGACTTTGGACTTGCTTCCCTCGCATTGTCGAAAAAAGCCTTTGCGGTGTCCTTCAACGGGAAAATATATACTGATGATAATATAGACAGACTGCTTTTTGAAAGACACATTGCAAGTGTCATTCGCAGAGGCGGCGGGAGGACAAAAGGTCCGGTCAAAAGAAGCCGCGAAGATGACCTAAACTTTGATAAATCAATAAGATTTCTTATTTTTAAAATGCATAGGAAAGTATAAATTACCTTAGCGTGACCTTTCCGTTAAATGCATTTCATAAAAGGCATCCTTGATCGTTAAAATGTTATAATAAAAGCCTTTTTTAAAAATATGAAGGATATTTAAATTATATGGAGAATAATTATATAATTACGCAACTCCGTAGCTCAAAACAATGGTAAATGAAGCAGCGGCGCTGCATTAAATATTAAAGGTGGAATAAAAAGATGCTTTTCTCAGAAGATAAGATTTCTGAGATAATCGGAAAAAATGACATAGTGGATGTAATTTCGGAATATATGAATTTAAAAAGGAGCGGAAGTAATTATACAAGCTTGTGCCCTTTTCATTCCGAGAAAACACCTTCCTTCAGTATATCTTCATCGAAGCAGATATTCCATTGCTTCGGATGCGGAGTGGGTGGAAATGTTATTACATTTGTTCAAAAGATAGAAAGAATAAGTTATGTAGAAGCGTTGAAGATGCTGGCTGAGAGAGCCGGCATACAGCTTGATGAGAACAGGGACCCCAAGGAGCTTGAAAAGGCAAAGCTTAGGAAATCACTGTACAGACTGAATACAGAGGCAGCAAGATACTTTTACAGCAAGCTTGTCCCAGGCTCAAAACCCATGGAGTATCTGAGCAGAAGAGGTTTAAGCGAATCAGTAATTAAAAAATTCGGACTGGGTTACGCTCCTGACGGATGGCATCAATTGCTGGATTATCTCAAAAATAAAGGTTTTAGCACAGATTTGATATATAAGGCCGGCCTTATAGCAAAGGCCAAGGATGGAGAACGATACTACGACAAATTCAGGAACAGGGTAATGTTTCCGATTATTGACCTCAAAGGCAATGTAATAGCCTTCGGGGGAAGAGTGATGGATGATTCGAAGCCCAAATACCTGAATTCACCGGACACTCCGGTATTCAACAAGGGCTATAACATATACGGTCTGAACCTGGTAAAAAAAGTGACAAACCTAGAGAACATAATTGTTGTTGAAGGTTACATGGATGCCATATCGCTGCATCAGTTCGGCATTTCAAATGCTGTTGCATCATTGGGCACCGCTTTTACCGAGAACCAGGCAAAGCTTTTGAAAAGGTTTTCAAATGAGATAATAATATCTTACGATGCGGACCTTGCAGGGCAGACTGCCACTATGAAAGGGTTGTCCATTCTTGAAAAAGAGGGCTGCAATGTAAAAGTTCTGAGTATTCCAAGCGGCAAGGACCCTGATGAATACATCAGAAAAGAAGGCGAAGAAGCTTTCAGGGATAGGATTAAAAAGAGCATATCCCTTATTGAATATAAGATAGAAAGCATTAAAAAGGGACTGGATATCAACAATATTCAGGACCGGATCAAATTCACAAAGGGCTTTTCGGAGATTTTGAAAGATGTGGAAAGCAATGTGGAAGTTGATGCTTATATAAATAAATATTCCAAAATAATGCAGGTTAATGAAACTGCTGTTTATGCAGAGCTTAACAGGCTAAGAGGAAAGAATAAAAATGGAAATAATAAACATAATATAGTAAATGGCAAAAAAACAGAGCCTCAATTGAAAAAAGGGGAAATTATTGCAGAGATATACCTACTTAATATATGTATTTATTATTTCGAGAAAGCAAAAAATATTTTTGAACTCATAGAACCATCCGATTTTTCCAGCGGGCTTCATTCAAAGCTTGCTGAGATAATAAAAAATAAAGCTAATGGCGGGAAACCAGTAACAGCTGGAGAAATAATAGGTTTTTTCGAAAGTGATGAAGAAAAAACAAAGATCGCCGATATATTCGGTTACCAGCTGCCTGATATGGATATAGACCGTCTTATTAAATCAAGTGTTGACAAAATGAAGCAATCAAGGCAGGGTAGAAGGATTCAGGATTTGATAGACAAAATGAATGAATTGTATCAAGCCGGAGATAAAACAGAAGCAAATAAGATTTTTGTTGAGATTCAAGAACTACAAAAGAAGAAGAGGTAGTTTCCGGAAGGGAGGGGATAACGTTGAAAACAGAAGATCTTAAAATGGCATACATTAAGGAGCTTGTAGACAAGGGCAAAAAAAATGGTATGCTGACATATAAAGAAATAATGGACACCTTCGAAGAAGTAGAAATGGATCCTGAGCAAATAGATAAGTTATATGAGTATTTGGAAACTAAGGGTATTGATGTAGTTGGTGCCATGGACAGCGATATGGATATACCAACTCTTGATGAAGAAGATTCTGAAGAAGTAGACCTTGACATTTCGGTTCCTGAGGGAATTAGCATAGACGATCCTGTTAGGATGTACCTTAAGGAAATCGGTAAGGTGCCGCTTTTAAACCCCGAAGAAGAAATTGAACTTGCAAAGAGAATCAGGAAAAACGATCAGGAGGCAAAAAAGAAGCTTACCGAAGCCAACCTTCGACTTGTTGTAAGTATTGCAAAAAGATATGTTGGAAGGGGTATGCTGTTCCTGGATTTGATACAGGAAGGTAACCTTGGCCTTATTAAAGCAGTTGAGAAATTTGAATACACAAAGGGTTTTAAGTTCAGTACCTATGCAACATGGTGGATTAGACAGGCCATAACGAGAGCAATAGCGGATCAGGCCAGAACAATACGTATACCTGTTCATATGGTGGAGACAATAAATAAGCTTATTAGAGTTTCAAGGCAGCTTTTGCAGGAGCTTGGAAGAGATCCACAGCCTGACGAAATAGCAGCCGAAATGGGTATGTCAGAGGAAAAAGTCAGGGAAATAATGAAAATAGCACAAGAGCCGGTTTCGCTTGAAACCCCGATAGGTGAGGAAGAAGACAGCCATCTTGGTGATTTCATCCCCGATGAGGATGCACCTGCACCTGCAGAATCCGCAGCTTTCACGCTTCTTAAGGAGCAGCTGATGGAGGTACTTGATACTCTAACACCGAGAGAAGAGAAGGTCCTTAAGCTTCGATTCGGTCTTGAAGATGGAAGAGCGCGCACTTTGGAGGAAGTTGGAAAGGAATTCAATGTTACCAGAGAGCGTATAAGGCAGATTGAAGCGAAGGCTTTGAGAAAACTTAGACATCCAAGCAGAAGTAAAAAGCTGAAGGATTTTCTGGAATAAAGATTTCAAAAAAATGCAGCAATCGCTTAATTTTACTGTTGACTTTCTAAATGAAAGTTAGTAAAATAGTATTTGTCAGTTCGAAGTTCCTCAATAGCTCAGTCGGTAGAGCATGCGGCTGTTAACCGCAGGGTCGTTGGTTCGAGTCCAACTTGGGGAGCCAAATTAGGGCCTTTAGCTCAGTTGGTTAGAGCAACCGGCTCATAACCGGTTGGTCCGGGGTTCGAGTCCCTGAAGGCCCACCATATATGCAAATTATAATACCTGATACAATGTATCAGGTATTTTTGTCTTGTTCACCACTTATAAGAGGATTGTCACTTTCACAGTCCTGTCTGTCGATTATGTCATTGATAACATCCATTGTCTGCAGCTGATTGGAAAGCCTTTCGGCCTCCTCCTCCCACTCCTTGGTCGTGCCGCCCCATTTGAACTTTTGAATGATATCAGGGTTAATTTTCATTTTCTTGCTCATTGCCATCCCTCCATAATATATACAGGTTTGGAAGCATTAAGCTGTTATACTTCCATTGTATGTATGCCACTCATAACCCGGTAATAATATTTTTCTCATATTTTAATAAAAAAATAAGGAAAGTATAGTATAATAAAATATAATATTTTGTGAAACATAATATTTGGGCGCAAGAGGATGATGATTTTGGAGCTGTCACCAAGGCTTAATAAAATTGCAGAGAGCATAAGAGGGTATGAGTCAGTTGCCGATATAGGTTCCGACCATGCTTATCTGCCTATTTATCTGATAAAAGAGGGCATTGTAAAAAAGGCGGTAGCATCCGACATAAACAAAGGGCCGGTTGAAACAGCGAAAAAAAAGATGAGACAGCATGGCATTGAGGCTGGGATAGATGTAAGGCGCGGTAACGGTCTTGAGGTAATAAGCCCTGGAGAGACAGATGTAATTGTAATAGCAGGCATGGGCGGAATATTGATAAGGGAAATTCTCGAAAGGGACGGCAAGGTTGCAGAAAGTGCAAAGCTTTTGGTGATTCAACCTATGAGGGATTCAGACAAGGTAAGAAAGTGGCTTTTTGAAAAAGGCTTTGGTATAATTGATGAAGAGCTTATTAAGGAAGAGGACAGGATATATGAAATAATCTGGGCAAAACCGGGTTATGAAAGCAGAAAGACTGAAAGAGAGATGCTGGTAGGAGATTTGATAGTAGAAAAGAAGCATCCACTGGCAGCAGAATTCATAGATAAAAAGGTAAAAGAACTGGAGAAGGTAGTATCCGATTTAGCGGACAAGGATACTGAAAACTCCAGAAAAAGGACAGAAGAGTGTAAACGGCTTCTGAAGTATTATAGGGAGGTAAAACAGTGGGTACAATAAAATGCCAGACTATAGCCAATATATTGGAAGAGATAGCTCCCAGAAAACTTGCAGAAGAATGGGATAATGTAGGGCTGCTTGTAGGAAACGGAAAGCAGACGGTCAGAAAGCTGATGGTTAGCCTGGATGTACCTGAATGGGTAGTGGAAGAGGCTGTAGAAAACGGTGTGGATATGATTGTATGTCATCATCCTATTATTTTTAACGGTATTAAAAGGGTAAGCACAGATAATTCAACAGGAAGAAAGATTATTAACCTAATTCAAAATAACATTTCACTGTACTGTATGCATACAAATTATGATATTGCTGCAGGAGGTCTAAACGATATATTTACAAGACAAATGGGCTTTAAAAGTTTTGATGTAATTGAAGCTACATATAAAGAGAAGTTATATAAAATAGTTGTTTTTGTACCCGAAGGCCATGAGGAAAAGGTTATGGACGCTATGTGCAATGCCGGAGCCGGGTTTATAGGCAAATACAGCAGATGTACCTTCAGGGCGAAAGGGACCGGAACCTTTGAACCTCAGGAAGGAACAAAACCTTTTATAGGTACAAAGGGAAAACTGGAAAGTGCAGCTGAATTCAGGCTTGAAACAATTGTACCCGAAAAGCTTTTAAATAAAGTAACTAAAGAGATGTTGAAGGCGCACCCTTACGAGGAAGTTGCTTATGATATTTTTGAAACTGTTAATGACGGAAATGTATTGGGACTCGGAAGACTGGCAGAACTTGAGAAGGAAATAAAATTATCCCAATATGCGGAAACAGTGAAGAACATTCTTGGTGCAAACCATATCAGATATGCGGGAGATCCGGAGAAAGCGGTAAAAAAGGTTGCGTTGCTTAACGGCAGCGGAAACAAGTTTGTCAGTGATGCGCGTTTTGCCGGAGCTGATGTTCTTGTTACAGGCGATATGCAGTACCACCAGATTCTTGATGCCCTTGAAATGGGGTTATGTGTAATAGACGCAGGTCATTATGCAACAGAAAAGATAATGATAAGCTCAATTGCGGAATACTTAAGAAATAGGCTTAGTGAGCAAAAATATGACGTTGAGGTTATAAAATCAAATTCGAATATTGATTTACTAAGATTGATATAGGAATAGCAATAGCTGTTCCTATTTATATTTTTAAAATTAAATTTCAAGGAGAGATTATTTATGAACTTGCATGCACTTTACGAGCTTCAGGGAATCCAGATACAGTTCGACAGGGTGAAGGAAAAGTTGAGGGAGCTAAGGGAGAATAATGAACTTAATAAATTGAAAAATGAATATCAGCGTTTGAAGGAAGAGTATGTCAAAGGAGAAGAAAAACTGAAAAAGAACACCGTTCAGCAGGAAATAAGAAGCAACGAACTGAAAAACATACAGTTTAGCAAGGCATCCTGTGAAGAAATAAAATTCAGCAAAGATACCAACACAATGAAAAAATTGGAAAGCATAGATAAGCAGATAGAAAAGCTTGATGAAAAAAGGTCAGAGGTCGAAAAAGGTGTTATGAAGCTGGTTGAAGAAGCAGATAATATAAGTAAGGAACTTATCGACACAAAGAAAAAATTGAATTTTATCAAAAAGAAATACCTTAACCTTAAAGAAAACAACGATGCTCAGATAGAGGCCGCAAACTCAGAAAATGAAAAGCTAAAAGCAGTAATTGAGAAGATGAGGGAAGGGATTGATAAAGAAAGCCTTGGAATGTTTGAAAGGCTTAGAAGAGCCCATCGAGACCCTGTAGCTGCAGTGCAAAACCGTTTTTGTTCGGGATGCAAGGTAGAAGTGCCGGGGATGGATTATGAAAGCCTGAAAAATGGGGAAACAGAACTGCGCTGCCAAAGCTGCGGAAGATTGCTTTACTTTAAAAAATAAGCATATGGCTGGTACATCTGCTATATATATTACATTGACTATGTAGCAAATCGAATATATAATAAATAATGCAAAAACAAATAAATGAATATTAAATTTTGAGTAAGCCAGATGATCGCGGGCGCCTGAAGGCGCACGAGGAAAGTCCGGGCTCCATAGGGCAGGGTGCCGGGTAATACCCGGTGGAGGCAACTCTAAGGATAGTGCAACAGAGATATACCGCGCAAACAGTTTTCTGCGGAAAACTGACGCAAGGGTGGAAAGGCGAGGTAAGAGCTCACCAGCGGTTAGGTAACTAACCGGCTATGTAAACCCCACTTGGAGCAAGACCAAATAGGGAGGCAGTTGAAGCTTTTGCTTCAACAGGAACGGCCCGTTCCGCTTCCGGGTAAGGTCGCTTGAGTTTGCCGGCGACGGCAAGCCTAGATAGATGATCGTCTAATACAGAACCCGGCTTATAGACTTACTCATAACAGCTACTGAAAACACTGTGTTTTGTACATAGTGTTTTTTTGCTATGTGTTGCTTTTTCGGCCTATGCCGGATTACTTTATATTTTTCTAGTTCGTCGTTTTCTTGGAAAATACCCTGAATTCATTCATAGTTGTATTCTAGCTTATTATTAACGCTTTGTATGTCTAGCTTCCTGGGGTCATTATATACCTTGATATGATGATATTTTGGATAAGGAAAAGCACAGCTAGAAATATCTTTCTGCTTCTACTTTGCTTAAATGGAATATAACGGTATAATTACAGCAAGAATGAAAACGGATTCAGACAATACAATATGGAGGCGAAGGTGATCCAAATAATCCGCCACACCATGGTATCTGCGGCAGCATGGTGTAAAAAAACTAAAGATAATGGAGGTTTAAAAATGGAAAAAGAATATGCAATCCAAAAGGGCTTAGAGTTGATAAAGAACTCAAAAATTGCAATGGTAGGTACAATTGGTAGTGAGGGTTATCCAAACATTAAAGCAATGATGAATTTAGAGTCGGAAGGTTTAAAAAAGATTTGGTTCAGTACTAATACATCTACAAAAAGAGTATCATATCTGAGGAATAATTCCAAAGCATGTGTCTATTATGTGGATTCTGAGAAGTTTATTGGATTGATGCTTATTGGTACAATTAAGATTTCACAAGATGATGAGTTGAGAAAAAGGCTATGGGCAGATGGTTGTGAAGAATATTGACTTTGATATAGAATAATCATTTCTCGCACAGAGGCGCATCCGGCAAAACTGGAGGCTGTTTCAAAATGGTTAATTAAGTCATTTTGAAACAGCCTCTTTTTATTGATCATCTCAAAGGGTTGATAAGCAGACTTGGGGCGATATATTACTAAAAGCACAGTAGGGAGGCCGTGGAAACTCAAGTTTCTAGGATTCTCATTTTACATCAGGAAAGGTGAAGTGAGAATCAGGGTACATGAAAAACCAATAAGGAAGTTCATGAACAAGGTAAGGAAAATTACATCAAGAAGCAACGGAAAGAGTATGGCTTGGAAGATTGAAAAGCTTAGGCAGAGCATTATTGGATGGGTAAACTACTTTGGCTTTGCAGACATGAAAGCGGCTGCCCAAAGGCTCGATGAGTGGATTCGTCGCAGACTGAGAATGTGCTTTTGGAAGCAATGGAAGAGAATTAAAACAAAGCAGGATAACCTAGTAAAGCTTGAAATCAATAACAGTAAAACCTGGGAATACGCCAATACAAGAAAGAGCTACTGGCGAATTGCCAATAGCCCTATACTCAGCAAATCCATTACCAATGAATACCTAAAGAAATTAGGTTTTCAAAGCATATCTGAAAGATATTCATTAATTCATTAATTCTTATTGAACCGCCGTATACCGAACGGTACGTACGGTGGTGGTGTGCTGTGAAAGTTGCAGCAGAGATGAAGGTAGGCCCTTCGATGAGGACTGAGCAGGCAGACTCATCAAACAACCCTAATGCTG
>JBLNDG010000044.1:0-2797 GCA_050261415.1 Caulobacteraceae bacterium
GAAGGAAAACATACTCCGATTTGGAATTTGGCCGGCTGCATATAATATAATCCTTGATTGCGTCACCAACATCATGTGTAAGCGGTAAAGTTAATGTTTGTTGCGTTTTCTGTTGTATGACATGGATTTCTCCGGTCTTCCAGTCTATGTCCCCAAGCTTAAGGTTGACTATGTCCACAGCGCGCAGCCCTGTATACATAGCCAGGGTGATGATGGCAAAATCGCGTTTCCCGATGTTTGTGGATCTGTCAATCTGATTCAATATAGTGCTTATTTCATCACAGGTAATGTAGGGAAAAATCTTTGTTTCCCGGACTATAGGCTGGGATAGGATTTTTTCGCAATCAAGGAGAAGCTGTCCTGTCTTTTGCAGATATGAATGAAAGCTCTTGAGATATCCTCTCACATTTGACAAGCTTCCGCCCTTTAAATGACGCGAACAGTATATAAGAAACGCTTGTACATCCGTGATGCTGATATTTGCAAGATTGCTATGCCCCATTGTTTCCAGGAAAGCTAAATATTTTCGGACAGCCCATGTGACATCTCCCTTTGTATTGGCATGATATGAAGTTGTGGAAAGAAACAGCTCCAGAAGCTCTTCAAAATATTCATTTAATTTGAATTTCGAGCCTCTGAATCTACAGGCCCACTGGAGCTTTCCTGTGGTGTAAAACTCACTCATGCGGTCTGCTGCCTTCAATAGAGTTCGATAACGGTTCCTGGTAATATTGCCGTCTTTGAACTTTTTTTCGATCATGCAGGTGTACTCTGCCATGATCTCCGGGCTGTATTGTGTTACTCCGTGGATGCGATAGAATTTTCTGATGGACAGGTACAAATCATGATGGTTTTTCCAAATATTGCGCTCTGTCAGCCCAAGATTCCTCAGCGCATCCATGATTTGTGGGATCATTTGATTGACATCCTGGAGTACTATAATAAAAATGCAGTCGCAAAACTCACGAAATACGATAAAATTATAAATGTATGAAAGTGAGGAATGTACAATGACTGCCTATGAAAGAACATTTAAGGAAGAAGCTGTTAAATTATCAGACGAAATTGGGCTTGCCAAAGCATCAGAACAGCTGGGTGTCCCATATGATACCCTTTCAGGATGGAGACAGAAACGTAAGAAGTACAATGAGAAAGAACATGTTGGAAACGGAAATAAACGTACACAAAGTCAAAGCAGCCGGGAAAAGGAGCTTGAAAAAGAGAATGCAGAGCTACGCCGTGCAAATGAGATATTAAAGGATGCCCTTGCTTTTTTCGTCAAAGACCGGAAGAAGTAAAGCCACACAGGCTATATGCCTTTATAAGCGTTAAACGGGGCACATACCCGGTGAAGGATATGTGTAATGTCTTAGGTGTGAGCGAATCAGGATATTACCGAAGCCTTAAGGAGAAGCAGGTTCTCAAGAAATCAGAGCTTCTTCTGGTCAAAATAAAAGAAATTATTGCAGAACATCCTGACAATGAAAATTATGGGGTCCAACGAGTTCATATGGCACTTTTGCTTGAAGGGAACGAAGTCAGTTACAGCACAGTATACCGGATAATGAAGGGAAACAAGCTTGTGAAGAAGGCCAAGCGGCATCCGAATGGTATAACCAAAGAGGATATGGCGGCACAGAAGAGTGAAAATCTTATAAACAGGGATTTTTCAGCAGATGCGCCAAATAAAAAGTGGCTTACAGATATTACAGAGGTTCAGTGTTCTGACGGTAAATTATATATTGCTCCGGTGCTTGACTGCTTCAACGGAGAGATTGTAGGACTGGCAATAGATAACAATATGCGCAAGGAGCTTTGTATTCAAGCTTTTGAGAATGCCTGCCGATCCAGAAATGCAAAAGGAATGATAATTCATTCTGACAGAGGAAGTCAATATACCAGCAAAGGCTTCAGAGATTGCTTAAGCAGATATGGAGCAATCCAGAGTATGAGCGGAACCGGTAAATGCTATGATAATGCCAGGATGGAAAGCTTCTTCGCCACATTGAAGAAGGAAAAGCTTTATCGGCTGCGGACTGAACGTTATTCAATGGAATATGTTAAAACTGTTATATTCAGATATATAATGATTTACTATAACCGATATAGAATATACACCCCAAATCCGGGAGGTTTGCCTCCGGTAATTTACCGGATTAAAGAGGAGAAGCGAGACAAGGCTGCGTAGGGTGAGAAATGGCGCAAATTTTTGGTATATGAGTTCGCTACGCTTCACTCATATACCAAAAATTTACTTCGTGAGTTTTCAGACTGTACTTTTATTGACAACTCCATACTATTCCTGACCAGTTGTAAAGCATTTTTTCAGCAGTATTCTTTCCTGCCAGCATGGTACTTCCAACCCTTTTCAGAAGAAGTGTTTTTAAGAATCCGCCGCCTTTAACTCTTTTCTGCAGCAGCTCACAAAACTCCTCTGCATACTTGTATGCCTCTTGTAAGTAAGGCGGTAAAACAATGGCCTCATTATCCCTTTCACCATGCAACTTAACTTTTACGGCTTTCAGATAAGGCTCACCCGTCTCTGGATTAATGGTGTTTTCAAGAAAATCCCGTGTCCTTCTTACAATATGCCGAATAAAAGGATTATGCTCGGTTATGAAATTGTCGTCAATGATTCTCCCGATCCTTCTCTGGTCTGGACCACTTAATTTATTGATAGCTTCAGGCTTAATAACGAATTCGTCATCCCCCAAACCTAATTGCTGCCTTATGCGGCCAAAAGTGGATTCTCCTTCTGAAGCTGGCGGAAAGGGGTTCCTGATCCAATCCCAGTTTT
>JBLNDG010000045.1:0-62447 GCA_050261415.1 Caulobacteraceae bacterium
ACGGTATTGCTTCATATTTGCACAGCATAGCAGAATTCAAAAGGGACGGCGCTGTGGTATCAAGCATAGTTGTAAACTGCAATCCGTTTACGCTGGGTCATCAGTATTTGATAGAAAAAGCTGCATCAGAAAGCGATATACTGCATGTTTTTGTCGTATGGGAAGATAAATCGAGTTTTCCAAGCAGTGTGCGCTATGAACTGGTAAAGAAAGGAACGGCCCATTTATCGAACGTTGTTGTACATAAAGGCAAGAATTATGTAATATCCAATGCAACCTTTCCCTCTTATTTTCTGAAAGACTATGATGAAATAGTTGAAACTCATGCTCATTTGGACTTGAATATTTTTGGAAAGTATATAGTCCCGGCTCTTGGAATAAACAGGCGTTATGTTGGAGAAGAGCCATACTGCAAGGTTACAAAGGCTTATAACACTATAATGAAAAATGTGTTGCCGCAATATGGTGTAAAGGTTATTGAAATACCAAGGCTGGAAAACGAGAATGGTGCAATTAGCGCATCAAAAGTCAGGGAAATTATAAAGCAAGGCAGACTTGATGATGTATGTGCATTAGTCCCCAAGACAACGTATGAATACCTCAAATCGCCGGAAGCAGAGAATATTATAGCAAATATAATGCAAAAGACGTCAAGACACTAGTGTAAAAATTATAAGTTCAAAAACATAATAGGTTGAAGTTATGGTTTTTACACATAATCATGCCAAAATATCTTGGTGAAACATAATATTTGAGGCACTAGTTTGGAGGTGAAACTATGAAGCTAGAGAGTGTAGGCTTGGCAGGAACAATGGAATCCAGCGACATATCTGTTACTATTGAACCCAAGAGTACCGAGGGGATAGAAATAATCCTGAAAAGCCCCGTAGAAAACCAATTCGGCAAACAAATACGAAAGGTCATCGAGGACACCCTCAAGGAACTCGGCGTTTTTAGTGCAACAGTAAGAGCAAACGACAAAGGTGCTTTGGATTGTACAATTAAAGCCAGAGTTCAGACTGCAGCATATCGCGCAGCCGGTTTAAGCGAGTACAAATGGGGGGAAGATGTCAAATGAGCAAGCTTAGGAGGACCATGATGTATGTGCCTGGAAATAACCCGGGCATGGTAAAGGATGCACACATATACGGTGCGGACTCAATTATGTTTGACCTGGAAGATTCGGTAACGGTCAAAGAGAAGGATTCAGCGAGATTTTTGGTATTCAATGCATTAAAAACTATCGACTATGAGGGCACAGAAAGAGTAGTCAGGGTGAATGGCTTGGATACACCCTTCGGAAGACAGGATTTTGAGGCAATAGTAAGGGCAAAACCCGATATCATAAGATTGCCGAAAACCGAAAAACCGGAGGATATTTTAGAGGCAGACCGGCTAATAAGCGAGATTGAAGCAAAAGCCGGGATGGAGCAAGGAACTGTAAAGCTTATGGCAGCAATAGAAAGTGCGCTTGGAGTAATTAATGCATACAAGATAGCCACGGCAAGCAAACGACTTATAGCTATTGCCATCGGAGCAGAAGATTTCGTAACAGATTTGAAAACTACCCGTTCGTTGGATGGGCTGGAGGTTCTCACTGCAAGAAGTCAGATTGTGATGGCAGCGAGAGCTGCCGGAATTTATGCCCTCGATACTGTTTTTGCTGATATAAATGACATGGAAGGCTTCATAAATGAAGTAAAGGTGGCAAAACAGCTCGGGTTTGACGGTAAGTCAGTAATTAACCCGAGACAGATAGAACCTGTCCACAAGATATATGCTCCGACAGAAAAGGAAATCAATAAATCCATCAGGATACTTGATGGAATCAAGGAAGCGGAAGCTAGAGGTTCAGGTGTTATAGCAGTGGATGGGAAGATGGTCGACGGACCTATTGTTGAACGTGCGCGCAGGGTTCTTGAACTGGCTGCGGCAGCAGGTATCTACAAGAGGGAGGAGGTGCAGTAAATGATTAAGAATTCGATTGGCAGGGAAGTTCCCGAAGAAATTGACGGTATAGGCACACTGAAGCCTTATCAGGGGCCATACGCATATCAGCCTACCGGAAGAAAAGCAGGTACTAAGCTCAGCAGAATACTTCCGGGAGACAGTAAATTGCTGCCGGATATTGAAGCTGCAATAAAACAGACCGGATTGAAAGACGGCATGACTGTTTCCTTCCACCACCATTTCAGAAACGGTGATTATATTGTAAATATGGTTGTTGATGCTATTGCAAGACTGGGAATCAAGGATATAGTCCTTGCACCAAGCTCACTGTCTGATATTCATGAACCTCTTGTAAAGCATATCAAGAATGGAGTTATAAGAAGGATTGAAACCAGTGGATTGAGAGGAGTACTGGCTGAAGAAATTTCAAAAGGACTCATGGATGTACCGGTTATAATCCGTTCTCACGGTGGAAGGGGAAGAGCTATTGAAAGCGGCGATCTTCATATAGATGTAGCTTTCCTGGGAGCTCCGGCATGTGATGTTTATGGAAATTCAACAGGCTTTTCCGGAAAATCCCTTTGCGGATCTCTTGGTTATGCCAAGGTAGATGCCCGCTATGCCGATAATGTAGTAATCATAACAGACAATTTGGTGGATTATCCCAATATACCTGCAAGTATACCTCAGACTGAGGTGGATTATGTTGTGAAAGTGGATTCCATTGGGGACCCAAAGGGTATTGTATCAGGTGCAACCCGTTATACAACCAATCCAAGGGAACTTTTGATTGCTAAAAATACTGCAGATACAATAGAGGCTTCCGGGTATTTTGTTGATAAATTTTCCATGCAGAGTGGCTCAGGAGGAGCTTCACTGGCAGTAGCAAGATTTCTTAAGGAAAGAATGATTGAAAAGGGAATCACTGCAAGCTTCATACTTGGCGGAATAACAGGACAATTTATTGATATGCATATGGAAGGATTGGTTGACAAGCTCTTTGATACCCAGAGCTTTGATCTTAAAGCAGCACAGTCAGTGGGAGAGAATCCAAAACACTTTGAAATAGATGCATCTTTCTATGCAAATCCTCACAACAAAGGCTGCGCAGTAAACATGCTGGACATTGTAATACTAAGTGCATTGGAAATAGATGTTGATTTTAACGTAAATGTTATTACAGGCTCTGATGGAGTAATCAGAGGAGCCTCGGGAGGTCACAGCGATACAGCGGCAGGAGCCAAAATGGCGGTAGTAGTGGCGCCGCTTATCAGGGGAAGAATTCCCACAATACTTGACAGGGTAAATACAGTTATTACTCCCGGCGAAACAGTTGACGTTGTGGTAACAGACAGAGGGATAGCAGTAAATCCGTTAAGACAGGATCTAATAGATAAATTCAAAAAAGCAGGTTTACCTGTTTTCAAAATAGAAGAGCTGAAAGCAAAGGCAGAAGCTTTAACCGGCAAACCTGAGCCGATAAAGTTTGGGGAAAAGATAGTCGGCCTTGTGGAATACAGGGATGGAACGATAATAGATGTAATCAGGCAGGTAGAACAAAGAGGGTAGCGTAACATGAAAATTAGCGCTTCAAGTCTTGAAGATATTCTTGCAGCGAGAGAAAACAGGGAAAAAAGGCGTATAAGTCTGATAAAAGAATATGATATTCCGGTTATCTCATTCACACTGAACATACCGGGGGCTGTAAAGGATAAGCCATTGTACCGCAAAGTGTTTGAGAAAGGTATTGAAGTGGTAAGGCTGGTTCTGGGTGAAGCCAACATAATTTACACAGAAACAATTTATCCTATTACTGGTCCTGAAGCATTCATGTGTGTGAATATGGGAGCCCGGAAAATAAAGGTGAAGGCTGTAGGAATCGAAGAAGACCATCCTCTGGGAAGACTTTTTGATTTTGATGTGTTTGATTGCAGTTTTGAGAAGTTAAGCCGTACCGAGATGGATCTGCCGGAAAGGCGCTGCCTGATATGCGATGCAAAAGCGGTGCTTTGTGCGAGAAGCAGAAAGCACGGTTTGGAAGAGCTGGAAAAAAGAATAGAAAAAATAACAGACTCATACTTTATCGGTTAAAATATTACATGCCTCATTAGTCTAAAACCAATCGGGACAGAAGGATTTTTGATTTGGCATGTCGAACCTATATATTTAGGATACGGGATACCAAATGCATATTTGATAAGGAATATGAGGTGTGAATATGGAATTTAAAGACGCTATGGACATGTCAAATATCAAGCCTATTCGGGATATTGTATATGAATACCTTAGGAAAGCTGTTATGGAAGGTGAACTCAGACCTGGGGAAAGAATCATTGAAAAGGAGTATGCCGAGAAGCTGAAAATCAGCAGGACTCCCATTAGGGAAGCATTGCGAAAGCTTGAAACAGAAGGGTTTGTTGAGTATATTCCAAGAAAAGGTGTCGTAGTTAAAGGCTTCACCAGCAAGGACATTATTGAAATATATGCAATACGAAAAAGCCTTGAAGGGCTTGCTATGAAATATGTTGTAGAAAACATTAACGAACAGGAAATAGAAAAGCTTAAAAGTTTAGTAAAACATATGAAAGAAGCTGATAGTGCAGGTAATATAGAAGATGTCTTTGTAACCTGTCAGGAATTTAATGAAGTTATACTAAACGCAAGTAGAATGCCAAGGTTGAGAGATTTGATAAATACCTTGCATGAATACCTGGAGAGATTCAGAAGAATAACAATGGCAAAGGCATCCCGTAGAGCAGACGCGATAAAAGAACATAGTCAGATTCTTGACGCAATATTGGATAAAGACGCAAAGAGGGCAGAAAAGCTTGTCTGGGAGCATCTTGAGGCATCGCAGAAGGTATTCTTTAATAACTTTGACATTATGAAATAAACTTTCGTTAATATATAGTCGAGACAGGTAAGGTCAGTATAAAAAAGCAAGCAGTAACTATCTGCACAATAACACGGGATACAGTGTACCGTAGTTGGGATACAGTGTACGGGATTATAAGAAAAGACTGTCTGCAAACCAATGTAAACAGTTGTATTTCAACAGTTCATGACCGGATTTAGTAATGCTGCCTAAATGCTCAGGTAAGCCATAATGTATAAATATACCTGCTCAGACATTATGGTGAACAAAAAGAAACAGTGTATAACAGAAAGTCCGGGAGTGAAATGTTGTGTACATACAAGCCTAACAGCGTACAAATCAAGGAGGGGAAATTAATGAGAAAAAACAGAACTCGCAAAGCTTGCACCATGGTACTAGCACTCGCACTTGTATTATCATTAGTACTTACAGGTTGCAGTTCAAAACCAGCGGCAACAGCAGCACAAAGCAATGATGTAAAGTATCCGGTTAAGCCAATGGAATTCATAGCACCTGCCGGAGCCGGAGGCGGATGGGACCTGACAATAAGAACCGTTGCTAAAACATTGGGTGATACTAAGCTTACATCAGTAGCAATGCCTGTAACAAACAAGCCGGGTGGAGGCGGCGGAGTAGCACTTGCATACCTTCAGGAGAAAAAAGGTAGTGACTCAATAGTTACAGTATATTCACCACCACTCTTGCTCATCAACCTGAATGGATCAACACAGTATGGCTATAAGGATACAACACCACTTGCAAAGCTTATAACGGATTACGGCGCATTTGTAGTAGCAAAGAATTCAAAATATAAAACTATAAATGACGTTATGGACGCATTGAAGAAGGATCCAAAGAGCGTTAAGATAGGCGGAAACTCTGCAGTAGGAAGCATGGACCATATACAGTTCCTTCTTATGGCAAAGGCTGCCGGAGTACAGAATCTTAAGGACATAGATTTTGTAAGCTTCCAGGATAACTCAGGCGCAGCACAGGTACTTGGCGGACACATTGACTTGTTCTCCACAGGCGTAGGCGAAGTAAGAGGCCTTGTAGAAAGCGGCGAACTGAGAGCATTGGCAACAACAGCTGGTAAAAGGGTAGGTACCGGAGTACTTGCAGAAATACCAACCTGTAAGGAACAAGGAATAGACGCTACATTTGAAAACTGGAGAGGCCTTTTCGGAGCGCCAGGCATGCCGGATTATGCAGTTAAGTATTGGCAGGATACACTTGCTAAGATGGTACAGACTCCGGAATGGAAAGCAGCATGCGAACAAAACGGCTGGGATCAGGCTTATGCAAACGGAAATGACTTTAAAAAATTCCTTGATGAAACAAATGAAAACTACAAACAGATACTTAGTGAAATCGGAATGCTGAAACAGTAAAAGAAAAAGGAGCCATATTACGGTATGGCTCCCTTATACCTTACTTCAGAAAGGAGATTAGTATCATAATGAGTGCAAACAGTTTAGCAGGGATTGTTTCAATTGTCCTTGGTCTGGCATACAGTTTACAGGCTTATAACCTGCCCAGGGCAAGTGTTGGCGGACCTATGGCACCAATATATTTTCCCTTAGGCTTGGGTGTACTGACTACTATTTTTGGAATTGCAATATTGTTAAGAGAAATAGCTAGCGGTAAGCACAAGAATTCCAACGAAAACAAAGAAAAGGGATTAAGCTATACCGCAAAGCTTATAACATATACGTGTATAGTAAGTGTTATATATGGGATTTTATTTGAAAGAGTCGGCTTCATAATATCAACATTTTTCTTCATGGAGGCAATATTGTTTGCAGTAAATGGGAAAGATCAATGGAAAGTTAATTCAGCTGTAGCTGCAATATTTAGTATCGGAATATATTTTCTTTTCGCGAAAGCATTCGGCATATCATTGCCGATAACTCCATTCATAAATATATAGCCCAGGAGGTGAACCGAATAAATGGATGTAATTTTAACTAACCTGCTGCACGGTTTTACAGTTGCTTTAACACCGATTAATATTTTCTGGGTAACATTTGGCGGTGTTCTGGGTACAATCATAGGTATGCTTCCCGGTCTTGGCCCTGCCACTGGTGTAGCAGTACTTCTACCTTTGACCTTTACAATGGGACCTACCGCAGCTTTGATCACAATGTGCGGAGTATACTACGGCGCAATGTTCGGTGGTTCCAGAAGCTCCATACTTATTAATACTCCAGGTGATGGTGCTGCCATAGCATCTACCTTTGACGGATATCCGATGGCTATGAGCGGCAGAGCTGAAGCTGCACTTGCGATATCAGCAATAGCTTCCTTTATCGGCGGCATGATATCAACCATAATTATGGTTTTTGTTGCTCAACCGGTTGCCAGATTTGCAGTAAAATTCGGCCCTGCAGAATATTTCCTGCTTATGGTCTTTGCTCTTTCGGCAACTGCTTCGATGACTAAGGGTAATGCAATAAAGGGCTTCCTATCAATGCTCTTTGGACTTATGATTTCGACAGTAGGTATTGACTCACAGTCAGGTGTACAGAGGTTTACCTTTGGGATTATGCAGCTTCAGGGTGGCATTGACTTCCTTGTTGTTATCATAGCAATGTACGCTTTGGGAGAAGTTTTCAAGACCTTCAAGGTGTTAAAAGAAGGCAAGAAGAAAATGCAGACCAAGTTCGGAAAGATATGGATAACAAAAGAGGATTGGAGAAGGTCTATAGGTCCGATACTCAGAAGCACCCCGCTGGGCTTCTTTATCGGAGCTTTACCGGGAGCCGGCGGAACAATGGCTGCCTTAATGGCATATAACAATGAAAAACAAATATCAAAACATCCTGAAGAGTTTGGAAAAGGCGCAATTGAGGGTCTCGCTGCACCTGAGTCTGCAAATAATGCGGCCTCAGTAGGTGCACTGATTCCTATGCTGACCCTTGGAGTACCTGGTTCCGGTACAACAGCAGTAATGATGGGAGCACTCCTGATGCTGGGATTGCAGCCGGGTCCGCTGCTTTTCACACAGCATCCTGATGTTGCATGGGGTCTTATAGCAAGTATGTTCGTTGGGAACATAATATTGGCTGTTGTAAATATCCCATTGGCCGGAGCCTTAGTAAGACTCCTTGCAATTCCACCGAAAATCCTGTATCCGATAGTTCTCGGATTGGCATTTGTAGGTTGTTATGCAATAAGCAGCAGTATAGTAGATTTCTACCTATTGATTATATTCGGATTGGTCGGTTTCTTTATGGAAAAAGCCGATATTCCTACTTCACCGCTAATTCTTGCCGTTATTGTCGGAAACAGTATGGAACAGTCCTTCAGGCAGGCTCTTACTATTTCAAACGGCAGTTTTGGAATATTCGCCAAATCCGCAATAAGTATTGTATTGTTGGTACTTACTGTGATATCAATAGGATATCCTTTAGTAAGGGATAAATTCAAAAAGAAAACCGTAGAAGCATAATAATAACTATAAAAAGATAGCCTCACTGTTTGATTTGATTGACAGTGGGGTTATTTTTTATCTTCCTGTTGTGATTATCAGGAATATATACTATTGTACTTCAGGCTGAGTATCACTTAAAATGAGCATAAGGGAATTTATGGGATTTAGACATGGGTCGATCCATGAAGGGGGCAACATAATGTATCCAACTCATAGCAAATCCTTTTGGATTTTCATATTTGCTTTACTAACTGCAGGCGCTGATTTGCTGGGCGCAACAAATATTAGCCCAAATAATGAGCCGGTTTATTCAGCGCTTTTTGACTTTTTTATGCTTATACTATGTGGCTTGCTTGGCATATGCATGATCAGTCAAGCAGGGACCCCGTTCCTTTCTAAATATGAAGTGGAGAATTCCTCAAAAACGCTGATAAAATCCTGGCTGATAGAAGTATTGATATCCTGTCTGCTAATTGCTATAAACACTTATGCATGGTATATATCCTATCAGCAGGCAGCTCGTTATTTACCATGGGTAAGTAATCTCACCCCATTGAATGCGGTTTTATTTTCAGCCAAAGCAGCACTTCTTGAAGAGATAATATTCAGGTTATTTATATTTTCATTGCTTCTGTTTGTATTAAAAAACTTTTTCAACTCAGATAAAATAAAGGTTATTTTAAGCCTGGTCATTTCGGCATTACTATTTTCATATCTGCTGCATTCGGGGTCATTTGTATCATCTATTGCGGGAGTCATCCTGGGGTATATTTATTATAGCAAGGGCCTTGTGCCTGCAATGGCGGTTCACTTCATAGCCGATTGCATTCCTTTTGTAATGGTATCCTTTTTACTGTAAATTTACATGAAATATATACTATTCATAAATTGACATAATGAGGCAGCAATAGTAATATTATGTTGATGATTTATGTTACAGAATTTGCATGAAGAAAGGGAGAGAGTATTTATGCAGCAAACAAATAAAAAATTTACACTTAAATTAGTGATTGTTATTGCACTAATTATTTGTGGCACTATTACGCAAGTATTTGCTGATGGTACGGGAGACAGCATAGGAACGTGGAAGGAGCTTGCCTCTATCCCATTTACCTCCCAGAGGGGAAATGAAAGCTTTGATATAAGGCTTGCAACACTTGCGGGAGGGAATAAAATACTTGTCACAGCAAACAGTAGCGATGTGTTTGTCTATGACATCAGTAAAAATTCCTGGAAGCAGCTGAAAACCAGGACAATGGAGTATGGACAAGCCGCTGTGGCTTTATCTGACGGCAGAGTGCTCATTATTGGCGGGGAAAAAAGGACTCCGCTGCCTAACAATAACTATAAATCGGAATACATAAAGACGGAAATATATAACCCTGCAAATGACGGGTTTACCGCATTGGCACCTTTGCCGGAGAGCCTTATGCAGGTTTCGGCAGTTGTATTAAAGGATGGCACTGTACTTGCATTTGGAAAAAACTCTGAGGAAAAGAATATAGTTTATAAATATGATGTGATTAAGAATGAATGGGCAGTGAAAGCAAAGCTTGGGTATGTGGGGGCAAGAACACTTGTCAATAGCAAGGGCAATGTATTTTCCTATGGAGCAAGTGCTTTTGATGCACCATATAACCCAGGTGAATATTATGATTACAGTAAAGATATATTCAGCACATCTTGGGTAATGCCCAATCCAAGAGCTTCAGGAGCTTGTACAGTGCTGTTGGACGGCAAGTTTTTTATTGTAGGAGGGGCATTAGGAGGTTATAGTGAAGGGGCACAATGGGATGCGGACATATTTGACCCCGAGCAGAATCTTTGGAGGACTACTTCCGAAATGGGCGAGGGCAGACTGAATGCAAGGGCGGCAACGCTTCCCGATGGCCGTGTGGTTGTCATGGCAGGGTTTCGTGGGAAAGAATATTTTAAATCAACAGAAATCTACAATCCTGTTACAGATACCTGGATAAAGGGTCCTTCCCTCAAATACAACTACTTCAGCCCTGCGGTAGTACAGCTTAATAACGGTAATATAATTATTATAGGGGGTTCCAGCAATCAGATTAACAACAAATGTGAGTTGTTATCACTGAACCCGTCTGTCAGCAGTAAAACCCTGCAATCCTATGATAAGCCGGAGGATGCAGTATTGGCTACTGTAGGAACTCCATACATAAAAGCTAATGGAAACAAGGTAATTTTGGATGATAGCAACCCGACTGCTGCCCCTATTTCAAAAGATGGGCAGACTATGGTGCCTCTAAGCTTCTTTAAAAAGGGTTTTGGTGTAGAAATAATCGAAAACCCGCAAGACAGTACATTTAAAATAATATATGGAGGCAAGAACCTTGCTTTGAAACTTGGAAGCAAGGATATGCTATCCTCGGGAAAGAAAACCGTCATGGCAGCTTCAATTCAAAAAATAAACGGTATTGTATATGTCCCGCTAAGACCCGTAGTTGAGCAGCTGGGCAAAAAAATAACATGGCTGGAAGGCCTCATTGCTGTTTCCGACAGGGCGGTTTACCTGGATAAAATATCCGCCTATGATGGACTGACGGAGCTTGACAGCAAGTATAAAAGAGGCATTTTAGACGGTGCAAAGCTTTTAAAGGAAGTAGATGTATTCAGCAAGGACGGATGGGATTATAAATGGTTTTATGTAATGAATGACAGTGCAATAACCCGCTTTTCCGATAATAATTGCAGTGAGTATACGCACAAGTATCTTATAAGGGAAAACAAGGCAGAGGGCAAGCTGGAGCAGGTTACCGAGGGAAATTCCGGTAGGGTCTTGAAACTTGAGGGAGATACAATGTTTTTTTATGACGGGGGCTACTTATCCAAGATGAAGCTTGGAGAAACATATAAGGAATATGTGAAAAGCGCGGCTCCGCTTTCCGGTTCGGAAAACATGGTATCAATCGTATCCTTTGATTGGAATTTGGATAATTTTATTGAGCTGGATAATGCAAGAGTAGAAGGGGACTGGATATATTTTACATGGAGTACGATTCCTGATATGTACCAGCGCCGTGATGACCCTTTGGGATATCCCATGAGAGTGAAATATGACGGTTCAAGTTTGCAGATACTCAGCAGATACCAGATGGAACCAAACTGGAGAGGCATTTATGGTTTTGCAAAAAGCGGGGATTACCTCTACTATTTGACTCAGAGGAGAATGATTGCCGGCACTGAGGAGCAGTTCATGCTTCACAGGGTAAAGGTGGATGGAAGCGATGAAAAAGATGTAGCTGAAGTAATGTATTTTGATATTTATAAAGACAAGATTTATTACAGAAAGCTTGGCGATACCGGAAAGTATGATTCAGTGAAATTCTACAGCGTCAACCTTGATGGAAGTGACAACAAGCTTCTCAGTGTAAATGGAGCCTGGGAGGTACAGTACTTTGGGGACTCTCTCTATTATAAAATATATAATGACGAAACCGGTGTGTATACTATGAAAACCGACGGGAGCGGTGTAAGAAAGATAGGAGATGTCCAGGGCGAGCTGCTTCGTGCCGATGACAGATATGTATATTATAATTATTCATATTATGACCATGATAAAAACAAGTTTATGAATTTGGGCACCTACAGGATTGATATTGGAAGCGGCAAAAAGGAAAAGGCAAATTAGTGGAAAATGCGACATACCTGATCGGAAAATGAAGGGCCTGCTTGATAAGCAGGCCCTTCATTGAAGCAGCTGAAAACCTATAGAAGTGTTACTTTGTAGGACGTACCTGTATCTCCATGAAGGGTGGCATACCTTCTTCGTTTTGTGAACGTATAACAATAGTCGTGCCTGTATTTGGATTCATTACACTACCTTGAGGATTGTCGGGGTCATAGTACTGGATGCTATCATCAAATACACTCACTGCCGGTAAGCTTTCAATTGGTGACTCCACGCTGTTAACATGTATATTGGGAATGGCGTCTGTCGGAAATAATGTAAATGTTGAATCATAGGTCTGTATACGATTACGCCAGACTGCACCATTCACGTTTCTAAGTGCTGTGTAATGCGCATCGATTGGCAGAAGCAAGCCCTCCCCGGGGTGGACGCGCGTCTGATTATTCTTTTGAGATGTATCCCAGTAATTTATTAGCAGTCCATCCTGGTAAGGGAAGTGGTCAACATAGTTTGCCAGTTCGGGATTATCCAAGTAACCGAAGAAGTACGGGCCTGTCTTGAGGGTGGAATCATACCCTTCATATGCCCTGTACTCTGCCACGTAGTAGTGGCTGTAAAGCATAGATTCTTCTCCGGTAGAGGTATAGAAGCCTTCAAATGTCCAGCCTGCATCGGCTTCAGCACCGTCTGTATCGAAACCGGTAATATTGATATCGTCTACCATGAAGCCATCCCCGCCAGTAGCTCCATCTGTCCAATAGCGGAAGCCAAGCAGGACATCGCCGGCTGGAAGGCTGGCAGTCAAATCAACCCAATCCTCCGAAACACCTGTGATACCGAAGTCCTTGTTCTGGCCATTGGGGTCGTCAGTCGTTGAAAGGTTTGTCTCTATAGATGTCCATGTAGCACCGTTGTCTGTTGAATAGACCAGATAAGCATAGTCCCAATCCTGCTCGATATCGTATTTCACTTTTGCACTCAGGGTTGCACCATCCGGTAAATTGAAGGATTTATACATAAAGTTGTCCAGGTCGTCGCCGGCTCCGCTGTAGTAGAAATTTTCTCCGTTGTATGGGTCACTAATGTACGTGGTAACTGATTTCTTGGGCAGGATCACAAATACGGCTTGCGCCTGCTTTGTGTTGAATTCCATAGGTCCTAGCCTATGTGTTGAATTTTTACCTGCACGAGCTACTTCATAATTCAGCCAACCAAGCTGGAACTTTTCCCAGGCCCCCATATGGCTGGACTTGGAACCGATATCCTCGGTGCCGTCGCCCATCCAGGAGCCGGAGGACATAAGCGTCCAGAAGCCGGTGCCATTCTCACCGCCGGAAGTGTCGTAAAGGTCAGGTAAACCCATGTCATGGCCATACTCGTGGGTGAAAACTCCTACACCGCCATTCTCAGGCTGGATTGTGTATTTGCCAACCCAGTAGTTGCTATCGCCAATCTGGATGCCACCCAGTTTATTGAAATCCGGGCCTGCAATACCCATCAGATTGGAATAGGAATACCAACTGTGGCTCCATATTGTCCAAGCTGGTGCTCCGGCTTCTTCACCCTCACCGGCGTGCACGGACTGGAAAGTGTCGATATAACCGTCCGGTTCGTCAAAGTCTCCGTCACCGTCATAATCATAACGGTCCTTTACATCGAACTGGCTAAGATATTCATTTATTTCATCAGTAGTTTTTCCCGCTGCAATTTGTTGCTCATACCAGCCATTGACCGTATCCTGCAGGAAGTTCCAGACATTCGCATCAGGATTATCGTCATAATACTCGGCATTTCCGGGAACTTGAATCCAATCGGTGACATCGCCATGTACTGCATAGCGGCCGGAGGACTGCTCTATGTAATAGTTGCGCATCGAGTTTGCACCGGGCTCCTCGCTGAAGAGCAGATCCATGAAATAATCCCTGTTAAAATCAGGTTCCCAGATAGTTGTGTTGTCAACAGTACGGTCCGGTTCCGGGATGGTATTGTGCTTTAAATCGGCAAATTCGCCAAGTACGGTCCAGATAGCACCTTCGCCTTCACGTTCAAGCTCAACATATTGGCCTTTCGCCACTTCATGGGTTTTACCCAATGCCTTACTGTTGAGCTTATCTTCCAAAGCGCGTTTTCTTAAATCAAGCTGCTTATTAGTTAACGGGTCAGGCTTGTTGTCTTCCTTTTGAACAAATTCAGAACCATCATCGTTGGTTCCGTCAATTACCGGTGCAGCATATACCGACGTTGTTAAGCTTACAATCATTATAAATGCAAGCACCAGCATGCAGAAGTTTCTTAATTTCATTCAGATATCCTCCTTATTTTTGAAATTATGATAGGCACTATCTAATTCAGCTCAAAATCCTCACCCCCCATGCATCAGGTTAGTGCCCAGCTTTTTCAATTTATTAGGGGCCTGTCTTGAGATGAAGCACTTTATCTTTTATGCCATATTAGATAGGAAATTAATTACATATATATAAACTATACAATAACCTGGAGCAAGAAACTTGTAATAATCGCCTGTCTTTTTAGTTCTATTTTTCTGCAAGACTGAAAATAATGGACTAACATGTTAAAGGATGGAAGTCCGGCTGATCGACAAATAGTTAATGAGATTAAATCCTTCCTGTGATAATATAATATTATGGAATTGCGGGAAAGATTTATTTATTTGTGAATTTTGTGGGATAATAATTTCAGGGAGGTATTTATATGCAAAAAGTAGTTGAAAGGTTTCTGCGGTATGTAAGCTATGATACAACCAGCAGGGAGGACTCACAATCAGTTCCAAGCACTCCGGGTCAAATTGAATTAGCCAGGGCATTGGAAAAGGAACTAAAGGAGTTGGGGTTAAAGGATGTAAGCCTTGATAAAAATGGATATCTCATGGCAACCTTGCCGGCAAACACCAATAAGGCTGTTCCTGTGATAGGATTCATTGCCCATATGGATACCAGTGATGGAGCAAGCGGCGCGAACATTAAGCCTAGGATTGAAACCAATTATAGCGGCGGGAATATCCTGCTCAATAAAGAGCAGAATATAACTCTTTCTCCTGAAGAGTTTCCGGAGCTGAAAAAATATATAGGAGAAGACTTAATTGTCACAGACGGTACAACCCTTTTAGGGGCTGATGATAAAGCAGGAGTTGCGGAGATTATCACAGCAGTGGAATATCTATTGAATCACCCAGAGCTGCCTCACGGCACAATCCGGGTTGCGTTCACTCCGGATGAAGAAATTGCGAGGGGAACGGATCACTTTGATGTGAAAAGGTTCAATGCTGACTTTGCTTATACTGTTGATGGCGGAGAGCTGGGAGAGCTTGAATATGAGAACTTTAACGCGGCTAAAGCAATTATCCAGATAAATGGCAGAAGTGTACATACAGGAAGTGCAAAGAACAAAATGAAAAATGCTTTGCTGATTGCGATGGAATTCAATGTAATGCTTCCTCCAACTGAAACACCGGGACATACTGAAGGCTATGAAGGCTTCTATCACTTGGAGCTGTTAAACGGTAAGGTGGAGTCTGCGTCCTTGAAATATTTGCTAAGAGATTTTGACAGGGCAAAGCTGGAGGAAAGAAAGGCAAGAATCCTCAAGATAACTGGTTATTTGAATGAAAAATATGGAGAAGGCACAGTTGTGTCTGAGGTGGCTGATCAGTACTATAACATGAGAGAAAAAATTGAACCCGTAATTCATATTGTCGATAACGTAAAGAAAGCTATGGCAGAGGTTGGAGTAACTCCGATAGTAAGCCCGATTAGAGGAGGTACTGACGGGGCAAGACTGTCCTTTATGGGATTGTGCACACCTAATATCTTTACGGGGGGACACAATTTCCACGGGAGATTTGAGTATATTCCGGTGAAATCAATGGAAAAGGCAGTAGATGTCATACTGAAGCTTATTGAAATATACAGCAGGTAGATTTTCCAGATAAGTATAATAAAAGTATTATGTTAATCATATAATATGAGGTATAAAAATTAGTTCGGGAGGCGTAGGTTCTATGAGCTTCTTGGAAATCGCAAAAAAGAGATATTCGGTCAGGGGATACCAGGATAAGAAGGTTGAAGAAGAAAAGCTTCAAAGGATACTCGAAGCGGGAAGAATTGCCCCCACAGGTGCCAACAGGCAGCCTCAAAGAATAATAGTTGTAAGAGAGAAAGAAGGATTTGAAAAGCTAAAGAAAGCGGCTAACGTATATAATGCTCCTTTGGCACTTATAGTTTGCGGCAATCATGACGAAGTCTGGAGAAGAAGTTATGACGGCAAGAGCATATTGGATATAGATGCCGCCATTGTGACCGACCATATGATGCTTCAGGCTACGGAAGAAGGCTTGGGTACAGTTTGGATATGTTATTTCAATCCTGAGGTTATAAAGAAAGAATTCAACCTGCCAAAGAACATTGAACCGATAAATATTCTTGCGGTTGGGTACGCAGCAGGTGCCGCGGCATCACTCGACAGGCATGGTAAAGAGCGTAAGCCGCTTGATTCAACAGTTTTTTATGAGCACTACACCGTTAAGTAGAATTTTTGTGAAAACAGGGCATTATAATAGAAAATAGTGCTTTGGAGGTACATTTTATGCTGCAGGATACGATGTTGGGAAAAAAGGTTTGGGCTGTGGTAGGAGCCAATGACAATCCGGAAAAATTCGGGAACAAGATATATAAAAGACTCAAGACCAGGGGCTATGAGGTTTATGTCGTGAATCCCATGTATGAGACTGTTGAAGGCGACCCGTGCTACAAGGATCTTTCATCACTGCCGAAGGTGCCTGAAGTCATTGATATGGTGGTATCTCCTAAAAGGGGCATACCCTTTATAGAAGAAGCTGCAAGATTGGGTATCAAGTATATCTGGCTTCAGCCCGGAACCTATGATGATGAACTGACAGAACTGATAGAAAAGCTCGGGCTGACGATGCTTAAAGACTGTGTGCTTGTTGCAACACAATAAAGATTAGTATTTAGAGAACACCTTTTGCTATAGATTTGGCAGAAGGTGTTTTTTCTTTGGTCTGTCTATGAAGGTGGTGCCATACATTTTATTAAGGATTTTTACAGGCCTGCTTGCCTATGCAGTTTCACGGGCAGCCTGAATCAGTAGTAAATCAGAATGGATGGTGTCTTAATGATTAATAAACTATGGTTCTATATGATAGCAATAGCAGTAGCCTTTGCAGCGACAAGCGGGAAGCTTGGACTGCTTACAGAGGAGATTTTTTCGTCTTTGCGTTCTTCTGTGGATATGGGTATCGGGCTTATCGGAGGGATGATGCTCTGGTGCGGAGTGCTTAAGGTCGCTGAGAAATCCGGTTTGGTAGATAGGATATCAACCTTTATTAGGCCGGTTCTAAAACTCATTTTCAAGGATATTCCGTCTAAGAGCGGAGCTATGGGTGCAATGATAATGAACATAACCTCCAATATGCTGGGGCTTGGTAATGCGGCAACCCCTTTAGGCCTCAAAGCAATGCAGGAGCTCCAGCTTCTGAACCCCAGAAAAGATACTGCAACAAATGCTATGTGCATGTTTCTCGTTATAAATGCTGCACCGGTACAGTTCATTCCTGCGACGGTAATGTCGCTTAGGTCATCTGCCGGTTCAGTAAATCCAGGCATAATAATACTTCCTGCAATGTTGACCTCCTTTGCTGCAGTAACTGCAGGAATAGTCTCCTGCAAGCTGCTGGAAAAGACATACGGAGGTGCAAAATGAATTTTATTTTACCTCTTTTGATACTTTTGATACTTACATACGGGTACTTAAAGGGAGTCAAGGTTTATGAGGCATTTATCGAGGGTGCAAAGGACGGCCTTTTAATTACCTTCAGGATATTGCCTTATATTGCTGCAATGCTTCTGGCTGTGGGGATGCTGAGAAGCTCAGGGGGACTGGATTTTCTTCTTTATGTACTGCGGCCCTTATCGTCAAGGGTTGGAATACCTGATGAGGTTGTACCGCTAATCATAATGAAGCCCCTTTCGGGGGGCGGTTCCCTTGGGATACTGGCTGATATATTAAAAAGGGTTGGTCCGGACAGCTATGCGGGGATACTGTCCAGTACAATTATGAGCAGTACAGAGACTATATTTTATACTATTACAGTTTACTTCGGTTCCATTGGCATAAAAAATATAAGGCATACCCTTATTTCTGCCCTGATTGCGGACATCGCGGGTGTGGCATCAGCTGTGTTAATTTGCAGACTATTATTGCTTTAAAAGGGAAAATAAAATATGTGACGAATTATATAATAAATATAAATTTGATCCATCATATTGCCGATTACTGTTATATAATGGGTTTTATGGCTAAACACACAATGTTTAAAAATACATATAAGAGAAGGAAATGGAGTTGGCTTATGAATAAAAAAGGAGCTCTGAAGGTTTTTATTTTTACTGTTATTCTTGTTTTTAGCATGAATGGTGCATCTGTTTATTCTGCGTCAGTTTATAAAAATGCAATGAGTACAAAAAAGACTGCTCCGGCGGTCAAAGCTGATGCAGTTGATTATTCCGTAAGCAGCTACCAGCAGTACTGCGAGGCGTTGAATAAAGCGGCTTCGGAATTCAAGGAAAGCGTCAAAATTACAGTAAGCAACTATGATAAAAAGACATACGAATCACCAGATATAGTTGAGCAATTGGAAATAAAGTATGGAAATCTGTTTTACCTAAAAACCATTGATTACAGTTGGGTGAATGGAGCCGCAAAGAATTCGGTAATAATGACGGTAAAGTTCAGCTATAAATATCCAAAGGATAAGCTGCAGGCAATGACAAGGGAGCTCGGTACAAGGACCGACGCAATATTGAAAAATATAATCTCCTATGACATGACTTTATCTGATAAAGAGCTTGCAATACATGATTATGTAGCAAAGAATGTCAGGTTCGATAAATCAGGAGAGCAAAAGGGGTCATATGCAGAAGAATCATATAGCCCTTATGGCGCATTGATTAAAGGAACAGCGAACAGCATAGGCTACGCCAGAGCGATGCAAATGCTTATGAGCAAGGTGGGTATTGAAAATATTATCGTATATGGCAAAGACAATACATGGAATATGGTGAAGCTGGATGGAGAGTACTACCATGTAGATGCCTGCGGTGACAATATTGAGGAGAAGGACGGAAGAATCATCGTAGTACATGATTATTTCAATATATCCGATGAGGAAATGTCAAAAAAATCGGTATGGGATAGGGGTAAATACCCAAAGAGCAGCAGTATGAAGGCTAACTACTTCCAAATGAATAATACTTTTGTTGACAGCCCTAAAGGGTTTTACAATGTTTTGAAGGATGGGATAGATGATGTCAGGGATATAATCAGTGTAAAGATAAAAGGATATAATGAAAACCTTTATGATTTATATGCTACACTCGGTGATATCATTGATGACTATCCGGATCTGGATTATATAGACTTCAGCAAGACGGAGTATTATTCGGACGATGAGCTTGGCATTTTAAATGTAGTGATGGTCTATGACCAACCCAAGGAAAAACTGTTTTCCATGAAGAACCAGGTAAAGGAAAAGGTTGACCAGGTGGCTAAAAGCATTATAAAACCGGGTATGACCGACTATGAAAAGGAAAAGACAATACATGACTATATTATTTTCAATGCAAAATACAATAAAGCCGGAGCGGAAAAAAATGATGTGCCTTTTGAGGAGCATGACGCATACGGGGTGCTTATTAAGGGTATAGGTGTTTGTGACAGCTATGCCGAAGCTTTTAAAATGCTGTTGGATAAGGCAGGAGTTGAAAGCATAATTGTAATTGGGGATCAGAAGGATGGGAAGGATGATAATATAGGCCATGCATGGAACATGGTAAAGCTTGGCGGCAAGTATTATCATGTGGATGTTACCTGGGATGACCGCGAATATGATGATGGACAGAATGATTTGACCTATGATTATTTTAATCTTACCGATGAGAGAATGGCAAAGGATCATATATGGAATACCAGTGACTATCCGAGTTGTACAAGCACCGATGAAAACTATTTCTATAAAAACGGAAAGGTTGTAAATAATAGAAGTCAAGCGGAAAGTCTGCTGCGAAGCAGTGCTGGCAATGGAGAAGTGGTTGTTGATATGCTGATAACAGACTTCAGCAGCGGCAGATATGATATCAGGGGAATGATATCCAAGGTTGTAAACAACAGGACATACAGGATTAAGAAGGCCACATGGACTACAAATGATATTCAGGGAGTCGTAAAAATTACTTTTGAATATTATTGACACATATAAAAATTTATTGTATATTTTTCACATAAAGTAAAGATTACTAAGAATAATAGTGATGATGGGAAGAGTAAGTTGGCGTATATGTTCAAGAGAGCCGGGAAGGGTGAAAACCGGCACATCAAACCAACCGAACATGGCCCCTGAACTGTACAGGTGAGGCAGGTGCTAAGCTTGTACCGGAAGGCTGACGTTATACAGCACAGTGATGAAACCATTTTGGGGAGTCACTTGGCAAGTTTTCTGCCGTGAGGCAGGAATGAATCAGGGTGGTAACACGAACAGCTCTCGTCCCTTTATGGGATGGGGGCTTTTTTGTTTCTTATATATTAAAGGAGGAATAAAAATGAACGAAAAGAAAACCTTTTATATTACAACACCTATTTATTACCCCAGTGACAAGCTTCATATCGGCCACTCCTATACTACTGTGGCTGCTGATGCTGCTGCCAGATTCAAGAGAATGCTGGGTTACGATGTAATGTTCCTTACAGGAACTGATGAGCACGGCCAAAAAATCCAGAGGAAAGCAGAAGAAAAGGGTGTAACGCCAAAGCGGTACGTAGATGAAATAGTTGCAGGAATCAAGGAACTCTGGAAGCTTCTTGAGATAAGCAACGACAAATTCATAAGAACCACCGACAAGCAGCATGAAGAAGCGGTTCAGAAGATTTTCAAAAAGCTCTACGACCAGGGCGACATATACAAGAGTGAATATGAAGGCTGGTACTGTACACCCTGTGAATCCTTCTGGACTGAAAGACAGCTGGTAGATGGAAAATGCCCTGACTGTGGAAGGGATGTCGAGCTTACCAAGGAAGAAAGCTACTTCTTCAAACTGTCCAAATACCAGGATAGACTTATAAAGTATATTGAAGAGCATCCTGATTTCATACAGCCACCGACCAGACAGAATGAGATGCTTAACAATTTCCTGAGACCGGGCCTTGACGACCTCTGCGTTTCCAGAACATCTTTCAACTGGGGCATACCTGTAACCTTTGATGAAAAGCATGTTATATATGTTTGGATTGACGCACTTTCAAATTATATAACGGCACAAGGCTATTTGAGCGGAGATGATTCCGATTACAGGAAATATTGGCCTGCCGATGTGCAGCTGGTAGGTAAAGAGATTGTACGTTTTCATACAATCATATGGCCTATAATGCTGATGGCTTTAGGAGAACCTCTTCCCAAGCAGGTTTTTGGTCACGGCTGGCTTGTACTTGAGGGCGGAAAGATGTCCAAATCTAAGGGCAATGTTGTTGATCCTGTTGTACTGGTTCAAAAATATGGTGTTGATGCTATAAGATACTTCCTACTTCGAGAGGTTCCCTTCGGTTCGGACGGTACCTATTCCGAGGAAGCGCTGGTCAACAGGCTTAATTCTGATTTGGCCAATGACCTTGGAAACCTTCTGTCCAGGACAGTAACAATGATAGATAAATACTTCGGAGGAGTGATACCGGCTCCGGTAAGTACGGGAGACCCGTTGGATGCTAGTCTTATAGGGCTGGCTGAAGAGACTTCCGCAAAGGTTGAAGAACTGATGGATAAACTCCTGTTCTCCAATGCTCTTACTGAAATATGGAAGCTTATAAGCAGGACAAACAAATATATTGATGAGACAATGCCCTGGGCTCTTGCAAAGGATGAAGCAAAGAAGAGCAGGCTTGCTGCGGTTATGTACAATCTTGCGGAATCCTTAAGGGTGACTGCGGTTATGATAACTCCGTTCATGCCGAATACACCTGTTAAAATATTCGAACAGCTCGGTATAAATGAAGAAAGCTTAAAGGCATGGGACAGTATAAAGAAGTTTGGTGCCTTAAAGGCGGGAACTGTTGTAAGAAAGGGCGAAATCATATTCCCAAGGGTCGACTTTACAAAGGAAGAACAGGCAGCACAAAAACAGCCGGCAGCACAAAAACAGCCGGGTAAGGTGGAAAAGGCTGAAAAGAAGGAAGCTCCAAAACAGCCTGCAAAGGAAGAGAGTAAGGAAGACGGTTATATCACTATAGATGACTTTGCAAAGGTTGATTTAAGGGTTGCTAAAGTTCTGGAGTGCGAGAAGATTGAAGGCTCCGACAAGTTATTGAAACTGCAGCTGGACTTGGGCAGCGAGAAGCGCCAGGTGGTATCAGGCATTGCAAAGTATTATAAGCCGGAGGACCTGGTTGGCAAAAATGTGGTATTGGTGGCTAATCTGAAGCCGGTTAAGCTCCGTGGAGTGGAATCCAACGGAATGATACTTGCTGCAGCAAATGATGAAACGGTTACAGTTGTAACCCCTCTCGCAGGAATTGAACCGGGCACGCAAGTAAGATAGAAAGAAGTGATACAGCAGATGCTTTTTGATACACATGCTCATTTGGATGATGAAAGGTTTGATGAAGACAGGGAAAGCGTAATAAAACAATGTACCGAAGATGGGGTGGATTTGATACTTAACGCGGGAAGCAATATTGAAACCTCGGTAAAATCCATATCCCTCTCCAAGGAATACCCTTTCATATATGCGGCTGTTGGAGTGCATCCACATGATGCTTCATCGATGGATGAGAATACTGCCGGTGTCATTGCAAGTCTGGCAGAGAATAAGAAAGTAAGGGCAATAGGAGAAATAGGACTTGACTATCACTATGACTTTTCTTCGAGGGATGTGCAGCAAAAGAGGTTTATTGAGCAGATCGACCTGGCGAGACAATTGAAGCTCCCGATAATTGTACATGACAGGGAAGCTCACGGCGATGTGATGGAGATATTTAAGAAGGCTTCAATAGAGCAGGTAGGAGGAGTTGTTCACAGCTTTTCCGGAAGTGCCGAGATGGCCAAGGAATGCCTCAGAATGGGGCTATACCTGTCCATAGGCGGACCGGTAACCTTCCAGAATTCGAGAAAGACTGTTGAAGCGGTCCGGGAAATACCTCTTGATATGCTGCTTATTGAGACTGACAGCCCATATCTCACTCCCGTACCTCACAGGGGAAAACGGAACTATCCCGGATATGTCAGGCTGGTAGCAGAAAAGGTTGCGGAAATCAAAGGGATAAGCTTTGAGGAAGTTGCGCAGGGGACAATGGAAAACGGGAAGCGGCTATTTGGAATTTAATAAAAAAGGCATGTATAAATATTAGTTATACATGCCTTTTTTATCACCCGGTACTCTTTTAATAAATAGCGGTATTTAAAGAGCAAACCAGCCCAACAGATCAGCTGCAGCATGGATACAATTACAAAAAACAGGGTGCATGCAGATTATTCCACATACACCTTCCGTTCCACTTGTTCACTACAAATATTAAATGTTATAATGAATTAACTGAGTGCAACCTATTATTATGTGCTTTTCTAATTACAACACATTTAGACAAAAACAACCATTTTATCTACAATTTATTAAGGTACTCAGAAAATTCCTTCTCACTGGCAAACCCTAATTGCTTAACATATTTATGAAACGTCCCGCTTGCAATATCGTCCCCTTCAACATGGGGATGAACTGCAATTCTGACTAAGTTCCCATTAATAACTCCTGACCAAAGACGGCCCTTCTTAGTCTGCTTACATTGTAAGCCCAATGATTTACAGACTATTTCCAGCTGGCGAAAAGAACACACCATAAGAAAAACACCTCGACTTAGACTAATCTAAGCCCAATACCTTAATCATCTCGGTTTTGTCCTCACAATGTCTTATTCTTTCATAATATGGGAGCATTTTCTTTGAATTTTCGATTCGCAAATAAAGCTCAACGTTTTCAAAATAATCCTCTGTAAGAGCTATTATGTTATCGAGTAAAACGTCTATTGCTTCTTCCTTTGTTTTACCCTGTCCGTCTGCATCCAGTTCCTCTACAGAAGCAACGTATTGTTTTGTAACATCATCGAAAGTAATCTTGGTATTGAACTTGCAACATGAATCCAGCATTATCCTTAACAAGTCTGTTGATATGATTGAAACCGTTTTACCTCCCTTTACGGCATTATTTGCGGTCAAGACTTCCTGGAAATTGTTTATTGCTTTAGAAATACACTCAGATAAATTATTTCGCAGCGACCTCATCCCTACTACTTCACTAGCGAACAACTTATCATTCGTTGATACAGTTGTCGTCATATCTTGCTTACCCCCTTCACATAACGGTCTTTTGCCACCGTCAAGGCCCTCACATTTATTACTACTCTCCCCTATTCTTTTTCTTATATCTGTATTGTTATCGCATATATTTTTTTTGTTGTTAACATTACCCATAGTCTTAACCTACCTCCAGTATATCAATATGTGTTAACTGTGTCAAGTGTGTACACACGCTACATATATATTATTTCTTAATTTTCGGCAAAGTATACAGACCAGTTATGCCAGGGTAAAAAAATAGTGCTTCGAAGTACTATCTGTCAATATCTATATCCTTTGCCAAGACCTTGGTTAAGCCCTTTGTTATGGATATGTCTTTCTCAACTGTCTTATCTATAACGCTCATGGCAATTGTATAAGTTTGGTTTATATAGTAAAATTAACACAAATAGAGAAATTGTACGGCTAGGTTGTAAAAATAATTGTAATAATGACAAAACTACAAACATATAAATTCTATTGGAGCTGTTTTTTTAGGAAAATGCCGGCGGAGGGGTTTTCATGATTACCTATGAGATTAAAAACTCGCTCTATATAAATTTAACCAATAAATGTACGAATAATTGCTGTTTCTGTATAAGGAACCATCCCGAGGGGCTTGGTTATGATTTGTGGCTTGAGAAGGAACCGAGCGCAGGAGAAGTGACAGACAGCATTATTAATCCTGCAGAATATGAGGAAATAGTGTTTTGCGGCTATGGCGAACCTTTGGTACGGCTCAGGGAGGTTGTTGAGATAAGCAAGCATCTCAAGAAATCCGGTGCCAGGGTCAGGATTAATACCAACGGCCAGGCTAACCTGATATGGGGAAGGAATGTAGTGCCGGAGTTCCGCGGATTGATTGATTCAATATCTATAAGCTTGAACGCAAAAGATGCGGAGGAGTACCAAAAAATATGCAAACCGGACTATGGGGAATCAGCTTATGCCTCAATATTGGATTTTTCAAGAGAATGTATGAAATATATACCGGAGGTATGCCTTTCTGTTGTGGATATAATACCTGCTTATGATATAGAGGTATGCAGGAAAATTGCCGTGGAAATCGGGGCAGGCTTCAGGGTCAGGCATTATTATTAGCAGGCATATTGAAGCTTGTGAATAATTTTTGGCTTGTACATTGCTAGTGCCTTAAATATTTTGTTCCACAAAATATTTTTGCATGCTTATATGCAAAAACCATAACTTCAACATTTTATTACTTGTTGAAGTTTGTGGTTTTTACACTAGTTGAATATTTTTTATTTATTTGGCAAGAATAAACAATGTGAAGCCTAGAAACCTTCACGTGACTGGAAGTCCGGACATAGAACTTTTGCTAATAGACCAAAAATTTGACAACAAAAGCAAATAAGGATAAAATAAACCTACCATGCTTTATGAAATATTTTACATTATGTGGAAATATTTCATGGAATATGGTGGTTAAAAAATGTTCGTTTGAACACATACTCAATTTAGTGCAAGGAGCATTTGACTTGTCAGATACTCCGCGCAACGGCCGGATGCGTAAAATAGGCATAAAAATGCATCCGGTATAGGTCAAAAAGGAGGTTGAATAATGAAAATAAACTTGAAGAACTTCAAGAGTTTATTTTCGGTTAAGCTTGTTGCAGTTGCTGCAATATGCTTAATATTCGCTACATCTTTTGCCTACAGTGCGATGAAAAAGGACATTACCATTGAGGATATTGACGGTGTAAAAAGCATAAGTACCTTTAAAAATACTGTCGGAGATGTGCTGGAAGAAAATAAAATTGTTGTAGAGGCCCATGACAAAATAAATGTGGATATGGCAGACAAGTTAAAAGACGGTTTGAGTATTAAAATATCCAGAGCAAAAAGGGTTACCATTAAGGCTGATGGTAAAAGCACAACAATTTTTACAGTATTGCCCGATGTTAAAGGTGCACTGAAGGATGCACAGATCCAGGTCGGGGCGAAGGATAGGGTTGAACCCGGTTTGGATGCAGCACTTAAAGAAAACGCAGAAATAAAAGTAGTACGTATAGAAGAAAAATTGGTAACACAGAACGTAAAAATGGAATTTAGCAATGAAATAAAGAAAAACGATAAGCTTGACAAGGGCCTGGTGCATGAATTGAAGAAGGGGCAGCCGGGGATGAAGGAACTGTCAATAAAGGTTGTTTATGAAGATGGTAAGGAAGCTGGTAGGGAAATAGTCGGCGAAAAGGTATTGAAGCAGCCTGTCAACGGAGTCATTGAAGAGGGTACCAGAACTACCCTGGTGTCTTCGAGAGGACAGGTTACAAGGTTTGTAAGAGCAATAAGAATGGTGGCAACAGCTTATGATGCGACTTATGAAAGCACCGGAAAGAAACCGGGACATCCGCAGTATGGAATTACCTATACAGGATTGAGAGTAAAACCGGGTATTGTTGCTGTAGACCCCAAAGTAATTCCTCTTGGAACCTGGCTTTATATCGAAGGCTATGGAGAAGCTCTTGCGGCGGATATAGGCGGCGCAATAAAGGGCAACAGGATAGACCTGTATTATGAATCGCCAAGAGATGTTTCGCGATATGGAAAGCGGGCTGTGAATGTATATATACTTGATAAGCCCAGATACAAGTTTTAATAAATTTATCCACAGGATTGCTCCTGTGGATAAATTCTTTGTAAAGGAAAATATGTCGTTCATATGAGGTTTTAAAATGCTGAAAGAGACTATAGTAGTTGAAGGGAAAAATGATGCTGCGGCAGTAAGAAGAGCCGTCGAGGCGGAAATAATAATTACAAGCGGCTTCGGACTTACAAGGGAGACATTGGAGAGAATACGGACAGCGCAGGAAAAGCACGGGATAATAGTGCTCACAGACCCTGACTTTATGGGAGAAAAAATACGGAATATTATCTCACAAAGAATCAAGGGTGTCAGGCATGCTTATATTCCGAGGGAAGAAGCCCGGGATGGAAACGATATCGGAGTGGAGAATGCGAAACCGGAAAGCATTTTGAAGGCATTGTCAATGGCAAGGTGTGTAAAGGATGAAGTCACAATTACTTTTACAAGTGAAGACATGATTAATTACGGATTGTCCGGCAGCAGTAATTCCACAAAGCTTAGGGACCGGGCTGGGTCTATCCTGGGAATAGGATATGGGAATTCAAAGCAGTTTCTTAACAGGTTGAACAGGTATGGGATTACCAGGGAAGAGCTGGAGGCTGCACTGGAAAAAGCAATTACAAATAAGTAAACAGTAGAGGATGATAACCATGAAGGATGTATCGATATCAAGTACAACAAGGGAACTTATCAAACGCCATGATTTCAGAATAGCTAAGAAATTCGGCCAGAACTTTCTGGTGGATGAATCGGTGCTAAAAGGTATAATAGAAGCCTCGGAATTATCACAGGCTGACTGTGTGCTTGAAATAGGTCCGGGCATGGGAGTAATGACACAGATACTTAGTCAAAAAGCAGGCAGGGTATTGGCTGTAGAAATAGATAAGGCTCTTATACCAATACTTAAAGTAACACTATTCGGATGTGAAAATGTTTCTATAATTAACGATGACATTTTGAAGCTGGATTTGAAGAATACATTCAAGGAGTATTTCGGTGATGTACCGGTAAAGGTAGTTGCTAATCTACCGTACTATATAACAACTCCTATTATAATGAAGCTTCTTGAGGAGAGACTTAACCTCAGGAGCATCACCATAATGGTGCAGAAAGAAGTAGGAGAAAGGCTTGCGGCTGCACCGGGGGGAAAGGACTATGGGGCATTGACTGTTGCAGTTCAGTATTATTGTGTTCCACATAAAGTATTGGTAGTTCCATCCGATGCGTTCATACCGCAGCCGGAAGTTGAATCCATGGTTGTGAGGCTTGATATAAGGGAAAAACCCCCTGTTCCGGTAAAGGATGAAAAACTGTTCTTCAGGGTGGTAAAAGCATCTTTCGGGCAAAGGAGAAAGACCCTCCTGAATGCATTATCCTCTGGGAATCTCGGAGTTTCAAAGGATGTAATAAGAGAATTGTTAAGCAAAAACGGAATAGAGGAGAGCCGGAGAGGAGAGACTCTAAGCTTGGAGGAATTCGCCAAGATAGAGGATGATCTGTACGTGCTGCAAAATAATAATGCGTAAGGGTACATCCTTAGTAAAAGCACTTTTACAATTGAAAATTTTTGTTCACATTTGACCTCCTTATACATATATTAGTAATGACTATGTGTAAAGGGGGTTATTATGTGTCTGCAAATAATGAATATAAAAGATACTTTATAATACTGCAGGAAGATGACAAAGGATACGAAATATCTCCGGGGAAAATCCCAACGGGTTATCTGAAAATTGAAGCAAAGAATGGAAGGGTTAAGCTAAATGCATTCATACAGAATGTTAAGGTTGAAGATATGGCGGAATACAGGCTTATCCTTGTAGCCCCTGGGAGAAAGCTTGGTGTTGATGTAGGGAAAATTATAATTGACACCAGCGGTAGAGGGGAACTTTATTATGAACTTGAATCGGACAATGTTTTAAAAAGCGGTGTGAACATATCGGAATTTCTTGTTGCTGCAGTGACCAGCGGGGTATCAATACCGCTTTCGGGCTATTCCGGAAGGGATAAGATTGAGTGGAAGGGCAAATATGAGGTCGTCAACAGGGCAAAGGCTGCTGAAACGCCAAGGATTGACAAAAAGAAGATACAAATCGAGGAAATAGTGCCGCCACCACCGCCGCTACCGCCAACAGTCAAGCCTCTAGTTGAGCCGGAGCCTGAAACCAAACCAATGCCGGAAATGAAACCCGAGCCGGAAATGAAATCGGCACATATGGCTGCACCGGAACCTATGGCAAAGGAACAACCGGCAGTCGAGAATCCTGTCATAAATAAGCCCATAATGAATGAGCCAATCATGAATAAGCCTATAATGAATGAGCCAATCATGAATGAACCTATGATGAATGAACCTATGATGAATGAACCTATAATGAATGAGCCTATGATGAATAAGCCCATAATGAATGAGCCAATCATGAGTAAGCCCATAATAAACGAGCCAATCATGAATAAGCCTATAATGAATGAACCTGTTGTAGCTCCGAACCCAATGCCTAAACAGGAGCCGAATATCAATATTGAACCAATCAACGTCCCGAAACCGGAAAACGTGAACAAAGCCCCCGAGAAAGAGATACCGATGGAGATGCCGAAAGCAATGAAATGTCCACCAATTGCTCCTATGGAGGAGCCTTGTGAAGTAAAGGAAGAAAACCCGCCATACAAGCCTGAAAGCCAATATTACTATTATGAAGAAGATGATGAGGAGGAGAAATGTGAACATCATGAGCACAAGCATCACTCGGACGGTAAGCCTGAAAGTTATTTTACATGCCCGTATTATAAAAGCGGTATGTACAACAGGATGAGAAAAGCAATCAGAAGGCTGAGAAGATACGAGCCCTTTGAAGACGGGGAAAAGTATGAATGGTTCAAGATTGGCGATGATATTTACCTCCTGAACAGTGTTGCTATTCCATACATGGGATACATGGTGCCCATGGGTTATCCATTTATGCTGGAAGGCTATGGAATGATGATGGATAGAAAGGATTTTATCCTGGGGGTCAAGTATGATGAGGATGAAGAAAAAAACGATGATGAAAAAAAGCTTATAAGCCATATAATGTTTGGAATATCGGCTGTGTATACTAAAAGAAATGAAGCATATTACAAATCAAGAGGGTTTATGACTTTCAGACCGCATAAATCCAGAGCACATGGCTATTTTATAATGTGCATTGATCTTAGAAGCGGGATGTTCTGCCATCTTAGTTAAAATATTTTTTATGAGACGGAGGGCTGTATCAGGCTATTCAATTTAGTTTGATACAGCCTTCCGTATGCTAATTTAATAGGAAAATGCAATTTCCTATTAAATGGGAAATGCAAAAACATCCGTCGAAGGGAACCATAGGGAGACGCATTTTTTATACATAATTAGATAAATTTGCTATAAAAAAAATATAGATTTTATGTTAAAATCTATATATACCGTGAAAAATATGTTAGCGGCGGATTCACAAAATTAAACAGAAGAGGAATGATCCTGTGAGATTAGATGGTATATTTGATAGGAAGCTTTTAAAGAATATAGACCTGGGAATAGTAATATCCACAATAATGCTGATACTCTACGGACTAGTTGCAATATCAAGTGCAACACAAATAACAAGCGGAGGCCGTACAAGCCCGCTAAAAATCCAGATAATTGCATTTATATTGGGTGTAGTGGCTGTCATATTAATACTTATGATAGATTACAAAACCTTTGGAGACAACTATATCATCATTTATGGAATGAATATTTTACTGCTTGTTGCAGTTTTGATTTTCGGGTTCTCAACAAAGGGGTCCAAGAGCTGGATAGACTTTGGACCTGTCAATTTTCAACCTTCCGAGGTTGTTAAGCTTGGCTATATTTTGACCTTTGCCAAGTTCCTTGAAAAAAAGAAGGATAAGCTGGATAGGGTAATTGATGTTCTTCCGCTGATGCTGCACCTTGCTGTAATTATTGGATTGATTCTATTACAGCCGGATTTTGGAACGGCTTTGGTTTTTATATTTATTACGGTATTTATGCTTTATGCGGCAGGTATAAACCACAAAATAGTAGCAGGAGCTTTTGGTACTTTTCTTGTCAGCCTTCCGATAATGTGGAAGCTTTTGAAGCCTTATCAAAAGAATAGGATATTGGTGTTTTTCAATCCCGAATTGGATCCTATGGGCGCCGGTTACCATGTAATTCAATCTGAAACTGCAATAGGGTCCGGACAATTTCTTGGGAAAGGATTGTTCAAGGGTACGCAGAACAACCTGGGATTTATACCTGAAAGACACACGGATTTTATTTTTTCAGTTATAGGGGAAGAACTTGGACTTATAGGAGCTATAATCATAATATTCCTTTTTCTTTGGCTTATTCTGAGGTGTATACATATTGCCAGGGTTTCCAAGGATGATTATGGCATGCTCATATGTGTAGGCATAACCTCGATGTTTCTTTTTCACATACTCGAAAATATTGGGATGACAATAGGATTGATGCCTGTTACCGGTATTCCGCTGCCGTTTATAAGTTACGGCGGAAGCTCATTGCTTACAAACATGGTTGCTGTAGCCTTGATCTTAAATGTAGGGATGCGAAGACAGGTAATAAGATTCTAGCATACAAAACTATATATAGGTAACGACATAATGATTAATCACATACGCACAGTGTATAATTATACACTGTGCGTATAATTTTTGCATAAAAATGGAGGCTATTTTACAAATACCACAAAGAATATTAGAGACTAATGTATATTTATAAAAATATTATTATAAACTTACAAAAAGGACTTGCATAAATATACTTTTATAACTATAATTATTATTAATATAGAAAATTGGGAGTTGGTAGTATGGAAGCAGTAAAGAAAAAAGTAGTACTTGCATATTCCGGAGGCTTGGATACTTCAATTATCATTCCATGGCTCAAAGAAAACTATGATCTTGATGTAATCGCATGCTGTGTCGATGTGGGGCAGGGTAACGAATTAGATACGGTAAAGGAAAAAGCCATAAGTACCGGTGCTTCAAAAGTATATATAATTGATGCAAAAAAGGAATTTGTTGAGGACTACATAATGCCCACCCTTAAGGCAGGAGCCGTTTATGAGGGCAAGTACCTCTTGGGTACCTCCATGGCAAGGCCGCTAATAGCAAAGAAGCTGGTTGAAGTTGCAGAAAAAGAGGGAGCAGGGTATATAGCCCACGGCTGCACCGGCAAGGGAAATGACCAGGTACGTTTTGAGCTTGGTATAAAGGCACTGAACCCAAGCATAAAGGTCATTGCACCTTGGAGGGAGTGGAGTATCAAATCCAGGGAGGAAGCCATTGATTATGCAATGAAGAGGGGTATACCGGTGCCGGTATCCAAGGAGCGGCCTTACAGTATGGATAAGAATCTGTGGCATCTGAGCCACGAGGGTGCAGATTTGGAGGATACCTGGAATGCGCACCCCCAGGATATTTACCAGATGACTACTTCATAGACCTCGAAACTTGTGTCGGGAGAAGAAGTACGGCAGGAGGGACTGCTCCGGAACGTGTCATGGAAGCTGTCAGCGAGGGCAGGAGGGCATTGCAGCAGTATAAAGATAAAGAATGCTTAAATAACGTGTATAGTAGAGTATATAGCAAGGTTTAAGGTTAATCTGAAAGGGAGAGATATTATGGTATGGGTCAGTATGATAGGAGCAGATGGGTATATGGCTTACGTTTTGTCAAAGCTTATAGCCGGTCATCCGGCAACACAAATCAGTTACTATTTTGACTCAATACAGTGCAGCAGCTGCACTAACGAAAAATATAACGAGTCGAGCATGTTTGATGCTATTGAAAAATCTGATGTTGTATTCAATGCTTTACCGAAGAAGCATTCATTAAACCTCTATAAAGAGGCGGTGAAGCAGGGCAAAAAGGTAATAGACATAAGCATGGATACAAATATTAATGAAAGCAGTCCGGACAGCCTGGATGCTGCTCTAAAGCCCGTATACGGAATACCTGAACTGAACAAGGAAAAAATCATGGATGCTTTTATCGTATCAAACCCAAGCTGTTATTGTACAGGTGCAATGCTGGGCTTGGCACCCCTTGTGTACGGTAAACTTATTGACGGAAAGTCGGTAATAATAGACTCTAAATCTGGGGTTACAAGCCTTTCCAAGACTGATAAACTTGTTGACAGCTTTGTTGAAAACAATGAAAATGTAAAGACTTACAAATTGGGAAGTAACGTTCATTCTATAGAAATAGAACAACAGCTTCTGAAATTCTTCGGGGAAAAGGTAAATATAATGTATACGCCTTACATTGTACCCATGAGCAAAGGCGTACTTACTACCATTTATTGTACTCCCCTGGAACCGGCTGATACAAAAAGTATTATTGAAGTATACAAGGAATTCTATAAAGGGAATCCGTTTATTCGAATCTATGAAGAGGGTAAGATGCCTGAGACAAAGTGGGTAAATTATACAAATTACTGTGATATTGGGATATATTCCGACAAGGCGGCTAATAAAATAGTTGTCGTTACAGCTATTGACAACCTGATTAAAGGAGCCGCAGGACAAGTGATACAGAATATGAACCTGATGTATGGTATGGATGAGAAGACAGGGCTTACTTACGGCGGCATTGGGCTTTAACTAAGAGTCCCGGCTCTATTCGTCAGAATGGAGCCGGGACTCTTAACATGCTATTCGGTTTTCTCTTCTTCCTGAACCGGCTCTTCAACCTTTGCTCCGCAATTCGGACAGAATCTCACTTCGAGGTCTACTATTGATTTACAGGACTCGCAGGTTTTATGCCCCTTGAGCTTAAGAATTTTTTCCTTTGTTTTTTGGATACCTGTTTCCAATTCCTTTATTTCACTACACCTATTGTCAAAATGCCCGCCCAGGGGTTTACCTTCGGTATAGCTTTTATACACATCGCTTCCTATCTCATAGAGCAGCCTTTTTATCCTATCCTCTTCATTCCCGATCGCAAGGTTAAGCTTTGTAATTTCAACAATGTCCTCGGATTTTTTTGTAACAGTTTTGGCTGTGCCGGTTATCTTCCTGCCTATATCGGTTAAAAAGTCCATGACCATCCCTCCAGTTCCTTTTTATATATTATACTACACGATTGCCTAAAAACATATTATATAAAAGTCATGAAAATCAATATGCTATAAAGCATCTCAGGACAAATGTGCAATCCTGCCATGGAAAAATGACGGATTTTATCCTTTTGCATTGCATATTATTAAGATAAAACTGTATAATGAAATTGGATACTTTGTTTATAATTTGTCATTGTACAAGGTTACATAAAAAACATATAAAATTCGTCAATATTAACCCTTGATGTTGCACAGGACAAACTGTATACTTATTATGGCGTAATATTTAAAAGGTAAAATAAATGTGGGGGTGTATTTTTTTTGGGTTTTAAGATGATCGTTTCATTACTTGCCGGATTGGGACTATTCCTGTACGGTATGCAGGTAATGTCAGATGCCCTGCAGAAATCTGCAGGAGACAGGATGAAGAAACTGCTTGAAATTCTTACTACAAATAAAGTTTTGGGTGTTCTCGTAGGTGCTGTTATTACAGGGATAATTCAGAGCAGCAGTGCAACTACCGTAATGGTGGTGGGTCTGGTTAATGCGGGTATTATGAATTTATCCCAGGCCGTCGGGGTAATAATGGGAGCCAATATTGGAACTACTATGACAGCCCAGATAATAGCGTTTAAATTTACTGATATAATCCCGTTTGCAATAATTATCGGAGTAGTGCTTCTGCTCTTCCCTAAGAAAAAGTCTTACAAGCAGCTTGGTGAATTCTTCCTTGGCTTCGGTATATTATTCCTGGGTATGAATTCAATGAGCGAAGCCATGAAGCCTTTGAAGGAAATACCGGCATTTACGCAATTCATGCTGAGCTTGCAGCATAATCCTATTCTTGGAGTGTTTGCCGGATTGGGCTTGACTGCTGTAGTCCAGAGCAGCAGTGCAACCATAGGAATACTCCAGGCTTTGGCTATGCAGGGTTTGGTACCGATAGAAGCAGCACTGCCAATACTCTTCGGTGACAATATAGGTACCTGTGTCACAGCGTTGATCGCCAGCATAGGTACGACCGTAACAGCCAAAAGGGCTGCGGTAATGCATTTGACATTCAATATCATAGGTACGATAATATTCATGATAATTCTGAAGCCGGTAATATTGCTGGTAGGCATGACTGCAACAGAACCTGTAAGGCAGATTGCAAATGCTCATACCTTTTTCAATATAACAAATACAATAATACAGCTTCCTTTTGCCGGCCTGTTGATTGCATTTGTTACAAAGGTTGTCCCGGGTCAGGATGTTCATGACACATTTGAATTGAAGTATCTTGACAAGAGAATTCTTGAAACTCCATCAATCGCTGTTGGTCAGATAGTGAAAGAAATAGTGAGAATGGGAGATATCGCAAGGCATAATGTCCAGATGAGTTTGGAAGCGGTATTTAGCGGCGATCAAAAACTAATAGACGATGTATATAATAATGAAAAGGTAATAAATGAATTGGAAAAGAGGATAGGAGAATACCTGAAAGCTGTTTCCAATACTGCAATAAATGAAGATCAGCGGAAGTTTGTAGGATCGCTTTTCAGCACCATTCACGATGTTGAAAGAATGGGCGACCATGCGGAAAACCTGGCTGATATCGCACAGTACAAAATTGATAATAGAGTAACCTTCTCGAACTTTGCAGTGGAAGAGCTCAAGCAAGTAATGGAAAACGTAGATCATGCCCTCGAGAATTCTTTTATTGCATTAAGTACTGAGGACGCAGAATATGTTGATAAAGTAGATAAATATGAGCGCAAAGTGGATGAACTCAGAGATAAATTCAAGGCAAGTCATATAAAGAGACTGAATAAAAATGAGTGTAATATTAATGCAGGTGTGCTGTTCCTTGATATTCTCACAAATCTCGAGAGAGTCAGCGATCACTGTGTAAATGTAGCGGACGTTGTAAGAGCTGAAAACTCAATACAGCTCAAACTTGACAGAAAAGTGGATATTGCCCCCGAAAAATGTTGATAAATAAATTAGGACCCGAATTCAGGCTGCCTGCATAGGCAGCCTTTTTGTGCGCGTTTGTGCCTGCTTGGAGCCGGTTTTGTTGTATTTATATAAAATTTTGGATATAATTTGTATATCAGAATTATTATGTAGTGACATCCAGAAACTTCCTTGAGAATTGCATAGAAAGGGGTAGGACGATGATAAAAAAATATCTTTTACCCGTTTTGAAAGTATTTGGATTTATACTGGTTTATTTCATTGCATTAATTGTAATAAACGGTTTGTTATATTCAGCATTGGGCCCGGCTATGACAAGAGAAATGTCAGCAACGCTTGTCGGGGCGGCAAGTCTTTTGGTTTCATTGATAGTTGTATTTTTATTCCTCAAACTTGATGATAAGCGTTTTAAAGACATCGGAGTCAGCTTTCAACGGGGCTGGTACAGAAAGCTTCTAATGGGCAGTGCTTTAGGTGCAGCTGCGATACTTATTATTTTTGCAGTGCTGCTGGCTTCCGGGGCTGCTTCCTTGCGTGGGCTTGCCGTTACCGGACTTATGAGCATAATCTTAATATTTGTAAGGGGATTTGTATATTTTCTTATAGCTGTTGCTTTCACAGAGGAGCTTATAACCAGGGGTTACATTTACCACTATCTGAAAACCAGATTTACAATTGCAGGGGCCTCTGTTGTTGCTTCATTCTTTTTTGCATTGATGCATATATTGAATTCAAATGCCACTATACTGGCACTTTTTAATATATTTCTCGCAGGGATGGTGTTAAACTTACTGGTTATTAAGGACGGTAACATCTGGTCTGCCGTTGGCTTTCATTTCGGCTGGAACTTTACAATGGGCACAATTTTCGCCTCTCCCGTAAGCGGAGGAATGGAAGAAGGCATAGTGAAACTTTCTCTGAAGGGCTACGAGCTTCTTACCGGAGGTTCCTTCGGCATAGAGGGAGGACTCGTTTGTACGGTGGTACTTCTTGCAACATCAGGTTATTTGCTGCTCCATAATGAACAAAAAGAAAAATACCTTGACGGGATGAAGCTGTGGAAGAATCGTATCTTTACGGGTGCTCTGGTCATTATTACTTTGGTGTATGTGATATTTGATATTTTGGTCTGGCTGCCGAAGCCTGTAGTATCAGACAGCATAGAGGTTAATAAAATCTCCAGATATGAGAATGCAAACAACTACACTATGAAGCTTGAACTTGATACAAAAGGCAGGAAAATCACAGGACATCAGAAAGTAAGCTTTATAAACAGTGCGGGAACAAATCTGAATGAAATATATTTTCATGTATATCCCAATGCTTTCAAGGAGCTGGGAGGATACATAGATGTTAAGGCAGTAAAAGTAGATGGACTTGATGTAAAATTTACAATTGAAGGTGAGGATTCGACCCTTCTTCGTGTATCATTACCTGGCACCCTCGAGCCGGGCAAAAGAGATGAAATATCTATGGACTACTTGATAAGCATACCAAAGGGCGGCGGAAACGGATTTGGGGACAGATTCGGATATGGAAGCAATACATATAATCTGGGCAACTTCTTTCCTATTGTGGCTGTTTATGAAAATAACGGCTGGGATAAGCATCTTTATGATGAGAAAGGCGATGCTTTTTACAGTGAGACGAGTAACTTTGACGTGGAAATTACAGCACCGATCGAGCAGGTAATAGCTGCTACCGGCTATATACAGAATCGGGAGGTTGACGGCAGCAGGCAGAAGCTTAATATAACCGCTTATTCGGTTAGAGATTTTGCATTTGTATCCAGTGATATGTTCAAGGTTGAAGAGGCGATGGTTAACGGAACCTTGATAAAGTCTTATGCGTCAAGTAGAATTAAGGCAAAAAAAGTTTTGGAAATAAGTTCTGATGCAATAAAGTTTTTCAACAGGAAGTACGGGAAGTATCCATACCCATCCTGCAGTGTGGTACAGTCAGACCTCGGGGGCGGAATGGAGTATCCGAATCTTGTTATGATAGAAGCCAATGATTACGGCAATATTACCTTCGGCAATCTATTTTCTTCATATTTCTACGGCAGGCCAAAGGGTGCCCTGGAATTTATTGTGGTGCATGAATTGGCCCATCAGTGGTGGTATGGCCTGGTAGGCAATGATGAATACAGGGAAGCGTGGATTGATGAGCCTCTCGCCCAATATTCCACACTTGTATATTTAAAAGAAAAGTATGGAATTAAGGATTTTGAGCGGGTATACAACAATGAAATCAAGCTTGGGGCAAGAATGTACCTCCTGGGAAGCAGAGGACAGGAAAAATCCATGAACCTTCCCTTGAACCAGTTTGACTACAATGGATACTATATATTGATTTATAATAAGGGAACTATGATGTTCAAAGATCTGAACGATCAACTTGGCGACGAAAAATTTGACTTCTTTCTTAAGGCATTATTTGAACAATATGAATTCAAGGTGGTAAAGGGTGAAGAGCTGATAAAGCTCACTTCTGAAGCTGCCGGAAGGGATATGCAGGAGTTTTATACCAAATGGCTGACAACAAACTATACTGGAGACGAACTGTAATAAAATAGTATATAAAAAGGGCCACAAAATATTGCGATCCTTTTTATATAAGGGTATTATTAGCATAATTTCACTAAATTGTAATATTACATATCTGTTACTTTGCTGAAATCAGAAGAATAGTTTGGTAAAATAGACATATAGTATTATGCTGGCCTAGTATTTACAGGTAGTTGGGGGGTATGCCATGTCAAAGTACAATTACCTTAGACAGATTAGCATATTTTCAGAACTTAAAGAGGAATTCCTGGAGAAAATTCATAATATAACCATCCTCCGCAAATATGCGAAGGGCAGGATCATATTTATGGAAGGGGAGCCGGGAGAGGCCTTCTATTATATCCAGTCCGGCCTTATTAAGATTTCGAAGACTTCAAAGGACGGAAGGGAACATATACTGCATATTCTGAATGAAGGCCACGTTTTTGCAGAAGTCACACTTTTCAACAAGACTGTTTATCCGGCTACTGCTGAAAGCTTGGAGGATTCGGAAGTCGGTATAATCAAAAATGAAGATATCGAAAAGGTCATAATGGAAAATCCTGAATTGTCGCTTCAGCTTATAAAGTATCTGAACAAAAGACTCATTGAGGCCCATACAAAGATAAGGAATCTTGCTCTTTACGACACATATGGGAGGACTGCCCAGGCATTATTAAAGCTTGCGGAGGATTACGGCAGAAGGACAACCAAGGGTATAGAACTGGATTTGAATATCTCCAGGCAGGAGTTGGCCAATATCGTGGGGACGACCAGAGAGACCGTAATCAGAGCGCTTACAGCTTTGAAGAAAGAACGTTCCATTGATATTGACAAGAACACTGTTACCATATTGGATATGGAAAAGATAAAAGAGTGGTTTGCATAAATGCAAGTATTTTAAATGAAAGGGAGACTGGTTAAAGGTATTGTATTACATTGTGGAATGTCAAAATTTTAACACAGTAATGTAAAGGTCTTAGTAAAACCAGTAGATGAGGTAGTAGATATGAATAAAACAAGTACGAGAAAGAGATATTTATCAAAAGCATTGGCTTTCCTGATTATATTATCCATGCTCCTGTCGGGGATGGTTTATTCACAGGATACAGCCAGCGTTGCAGAAAAAGGGCAGGACATTGGCCCTGGTACATATTATAGAAACCTTGATTATATAACTCCTAACGGAAAGTTCGTAATAAACATGCTGGAGACGAATATCGGTACGGAATACATAAAAATAGAAGCATCTCACGGGAACGGCACTATTGTGAATAAAACGGTTACTGCCCAAGCTCTGCAAAAAAACAACAATGACCAAAGGGTTATTGGCGCCATAAACGGAGACTTCTTCGATATGACGCTAATAAAGGGACTAACTTACAGCACCAGTATTATAGATGGTGAAATAATAACTGCAGTACCGAAATCTACGATATTGGGCATAACTAATGCCGGAAATTGCTTCATAGATATACTTAACATGAAAGGGACCTTAACGTACAAGGACAGACAGGCTGAGATAAATACGGTCAACCGCCTGAGGTGGGCAGATCAGACAATACTCTATACCCCCAGATTCGGGAAAACTACACAGAATACAATCGCCGGGGCCGATATCGTTGTGAAGGGCGTAGAATTGCCTCTGGTAGCAAATAAAACATATACAGGAACAATAGAGAGCATTAACTCCAATGCTAAGAATACTGCAATACCTGCAGACGGAGTAGTTATTTCAGTGCAGGGTTCTGCAATTAATACCTTCACCGGAGCTATGCCGGGTGATAGCATCAGCTTCAGCATCAATGCCGACAAACCGGACCTTAAGTATGCTGTTTCAGGGTCCCCAAGGCTTTTGGAGAAGGGACAGCTTTCTCCGGACATAGTTAACAGGCCGGATGGTAAGGAAAGACATCCCAGATCTGCCGTAGGGATTAAGGATAATAAGCTATTTCTGGTAGCTGTTGACGGCAGGCAGCCGGGAGTCAGTGACGGTATGACACTTTATGAATTCACCGAATTCCTGCTCTCACAAGGTATTCAGGATGCTATAAACCTTGATGGCGGAGGATCTACGACATTAGCTGCAAGAAAACAGGGGGATGCAGTTATCAAATTGGCAAATGTGCCTTCAGACGGTAGGGAAAGGTCGGTAGGCAACTCTATCCAGATAATTTCGACAGCTCCGGTTTCAGAGCCTGCTTTTATTAAATTCAATAGCGAGGATATAAAGATATATAAAAACAGTTCCTTCAAGCCGAGTTTCTACGTATTGGACAAGTATTACAATCTCCTGCAGGTTGATGCAACCAAGGCGAAATACGGAGTTGACACCAAAACTGCAAAGATATCCGGGGATGGAACCTATACTTCGGGAAGTAATGCTTCAAAGAGTTATCTTGATGTTACTTTTGAAAATGCAAAAGGACGTCTTCCGGTTGAAATCGTAGACAAAGTAAGTAAGGTTATGATACTAAACGATTTTGTTCATTTGGACCCCGGGGAAAAAGTGCAAATGTGGGTTAAAGCTTTTGATGAAAGCGGCAGAGAGGTGTTTATAAGTCCTTCTGCGGTTAAATGGACAGTGGACGGGGGAATAGGCACTGTAGATTCAAAGGGTGTATTCACAGCAGGCAAGAAGCTTGGCAACGGAAAGATAAACGCTGTATTGGGAGAAGCCAAGTCAACCGTTGATGCTAAGAATGGCAAGACTCCTACAATTATTGCCGACTTTGGTGTTCTGAATAATGTAGAAGCAAAATTCGCAAGAGGCAAAGCAGCTATACGTCATAATCAAAAAGGTGAACCGGTTAAAACAGGCAAAATATCCTTAAAGCTTGATTACAGCTTTGAAAACACAGCAGAAACATCCGCTGCTTATGTTACATTCAAGCAGCCGGTTAGGGTGATAGGGAAACCTACGGAGATAGGTGCCTGGGTATATGGCGACGGCAGCAGCCACTGGCTGAGGGGTGCCTATATAAATGCCCAGGGAGAAAGAAAAGTGTTTAACCTGACAGAAGAAGGTGTAGGAATCAATTGGAAGGGCTGGAAATACGTTTACACAGACATACCGCAGGATGAGAAATTCCCTATAGCTCTTGATCAGATATATATTGCTGAACCGCAGCAGGACAAAAAGAATGCAGGAAGCATATACTTTGATGATGTAATGGCAATTTACAAGCCTGGTACAGACTATTATGATCCTACAGTAACCTCTGTTACGCCGGAAAACTTGAAGGAAATTGATGCATCTCCGACCGAGATAGCTGTTAATGTGCAGGATAGGGGGACGGGAATCAACCCAAAATCGATCAAAATGTTTGTAAATGATAAACCGGTAAAATTTAAATTTGACCCAAAGCTTGGAAAAATAACCTATATACCGTCCAAAAGCCTTGCAAGCGGTAATTATAAAGTAAAAGTCACGCTCAAGGATAAAGCAGGAAATTTGCTCAATCCGGAGTTGAATTTCAGTTTTAAGGTTAAATAGCATAAAGATAATATAAAAAAGAGGGTGTTGAAGCCGTTGGTAACACCCTCTTTTTGTATGCAGTTACCAAAAATGACAACAATCTCTTTATAATGACATTATTTTTTGATACAATTGTATTGTTTGTTGGTTATATACAAAATATCAAATGGGGTTATGACATATGAGGGTTAATAAGAATATAGATATGATATTAAATAGGCTCGCTAAGCTTAATATAGGCTCGAAGCTGATTGTTTCTTTCATGCTGGTTGCTATCATTCCTATACTGATACAATTCTTTGTAAGCCAAAAGCTCATGCTGGCACAACTTGAAAACATACAGAATGAACGGATGGTAACGACCTATGAAAATATTGCCAATTCCCTGGAAAATGAAAAGAACAGTATTTATTCCGATAACATTGACTATGCTCACTGGTCGATTATGTACAGCTGCATACGCGGGAACGATCAAAATCAGTTCAAAAAGGAATTTTCTACAATTTCATCCCATCAAAAGAATATCAGTTTAATATATGTAATAGACAATAATGGAACCATTATATACCAAAACAAAGAAATACCCGGCTTTTCCGCTGTTTATGACAGCTTTATGCCTCAAGTAGGAATGGGTAAGGAATTTGCGACCCTTGCTGTTTTAGAAGGTAAGCCCTATATAATAAGCTTTGCACGTGTAATCGATGCTGATGGTACTGGTGCACAGGACGGGTATCTGATTTTTGGGAAGGAATTTGATGAAAGATTTCTGAATAGGCTTCCCAAGGGGTATGATTTCTATTATGATTTTATATTCAACGGAAGAGGCTTAAAGGGAGGGGCCTATGAAGCCGATTTTGACAGGTATATTCAAGGCGACGAGCAACCGGGCATGCATAAGAAAAATACATGGGAACAATACTTCAAGATATATGACTATAATAACAGACCGATAGCACTTTTATATTTGAAGGATACAAGCAAGCTTGCAGAGGATGCAGTTTCAAATGTTAAAGATGGTATGCTTTCGGCCCTGATATTCACAAGCATATTTGCCATATTTCTAATAGGTGAAATGAAAAATATAATAATGAAGCCAATATACGACTTAAGGCAACGGGTCAAGGAGCTTAGGGGAACTGATTACTCGATAGCCGGCGGTAATGGGGATGAAATAAGTCATCTGACTGAGGAATTTGAAGCGATGAGTAACGAAATCAAGAAATATTCTATGGACATGGATCAAAAGAACAAGAAACTCGAGTTCCTTGTATATAGGGATGATATTACAGGTGCTTTCAACAAGAGATACTTCAGACAGGTGCTTCGCAGCAGTTTTGAAGAAGCAAAGAATAAGACGGATTCCCTCTCATTACTTTTCATCGGGATCGACCGCTTCAAATATTATCAGGAACTAGTGGGCCAGGATTTAGCCAGTAGAACCTTAAGAGGCATATTCGGATTACTGAAGGAAGAATCAGGTAGTGAATGCAAAGTTTGTTTTGATGGTACTGATGAATTCGGGATAATAATGCCTGGAATAGAGTACAAGGAAGCACTGGATATGACAAGCAGGATTGATAAGAGAATCAGGGAAAGCTATTTTGCAGGCATGGATAGGCTCCCTAAAGGGCATATTACAATATCCTGCGGCCTTGCAAGCTTCCCCAGGGATGCACAGGAATTAAATGAGCTGGTTAATGCCGCTGATGATAGGCTTAAAAGAATAAAACAGCATAATCAGGGTAAGATAGGCTACTTCTATTCAATTTTCAATAACTTGCAGGATGATATAAATGAAAACAGGAAAAGCATGATATACATGAGCAAGGCATTTTTGGCAGTAATAGATGCAATGGATGAGTACACATACACTCATACCGAAGGAGTAGTAAAGTATTCGACAATAATAGCAGAACAAATGAATTTAACAGAAGAGGAAAAAGACAACGTGAGAATCGGTGCGCTTCTTCATGATATAGGAAAGTTGGAGTTGGGAAGGGAGATACTTAACAAGAAAGAAGCCCTAAGCAAAGAAGAAATTGTAATCATTAAACAGCACCCCATATTTGCTGCAAATATGTTGAAAAATTTGGATTGTTTCAACGGGATTGTTGATATGGTAAAGTACCATCATGAGAGATATGACGGAAAAGGCTACCCTGAAGGATTGGAAGGCGACCAAATACCTCTTGGGGCAAGAATTATTGCAGTTGCCGACAGCTTTGACGCAATGACTACAACAAGGGCTTACAGGGCAAACAGCAAGAGCTATCAGGATGCTGTAGAGGAGATTATTGCATGCTCCGGTTCACAATTCGATCCCAATATTGTGAAAGCAATTGTTGAATATATTAATAACAACGGGTATGATTTTTTACTGGCTTAAAAAATAAAGCGGTCATTTTTATGATCGCTTTATTTTTTCACTGCCTTCAGCCTGTTTATTTTTATACCCATCTTCATAAACTTCTCTTCATACTCTGTGGTAATATTATCCGGATAATCCCCATTGTTCAAATCAAATGTCTTATCAACAATATCAAAGCCCATATCGCTGAATTCACTCAAAGAGAATTCAAACAAATCCCGGCTGTCGGTTTTAAAAATAATTTCACCGTTATTGCTGAGGATTGACTTGTATTTCTCAAGAAAAAGCTTATGGGTAAGCCTTCGCTTCGAATGTCTCACTTTAGGCCAGGGATCGCAAAAATTAATATACAAAGTGTCCACTTCACCAATATCGAAGGCATCTTGTATATTTGCTATATTAAGAGGCAGAAACAATACATTGCTTAGCTCGTTATCCAATACCTTCTGGAGAGCGGACAGTATTACCTCAGCCCTTAGGTCAATGCCGATGAAGTTAATATCCCGGTGTAACAAACCGTTAGTAGTTATAAATTTTCCCCTTCCCATCCCCAACTCAACATGAATCGGTGAATTAGCACTGTTTTCACCGTGTTCATTCAAATATTGGTGCCATTTGCCCTTAAAGTCCTGGGGCCTGAAAATCACAATATCTTTGTGCTGCTGTATTATTTCCATCGCTCTCGGATTGTTTCTCAACCGCATACTTAATACCACCTGTCTTTTAACTGATATTTGCCACAAAACTTAATAAAATTTATTATTTTGGTTTCTGCGCTGTGAGCCCATATACAACAATTATTATGCATATGGGGAGTATTGTCAATCATATGGGGATTATGACAGTCTAAAGCTCTAGACTCGTAACAAGAAATAACTACAAGTAACAAATAATAACTAAATTATGAGAATTTTTTAAATGTTATAAACTTCATATGGACAAAAGACTAAAACCAAATCTATAATTAAATTATAATAATAAAAATGGAGGTGTCTGAATGAAAAAGATTTCATTGTCTACCCAGATACTTATTGGCTTGATAGCGGGTATTATAGCAGGTATATTGCTTCAGGGCGCACCGGCTATAGCCAATAACTGGATCAAACCCTTTGGGACGCTATTCTTAAATCTAATTAAAATGATAATCGTTCCATTAGTACTTGCATCCCTCGTAGTAGGTACATGCGGCTTGGGCGACATAAAAAAGCTCGGTAGGATAGGTGGAAAAACGCTTGCTTACTACCTACTGACAACCGCCTTTGCAGTAACTCTAGGACTTATTCTTGCTAACATTTTTAAAGTAGGTGCAGGTTTTACAATACCAACCGACGTGAAACCCGCTGAAGCTAGTGAAGTGCCAAAATTCGTTGATACACTGCTCAACATTATACCAACCAACCCGATTAAGGCAATGGCAGAAGGAAATATGCTTCAGATCATCGCCTTCGCATTATTCCTTGGCGGTGGTATAGTAGCATTGGGCGACAAGGGAAAGCCGCTTTTCAACTTCTTTGATTCCCTTGCTGAAGCAACTTACAAGATCACAGGCGGAATTATGAATTTTGCTCCTTATGCAGTATTTGCACTTATAACTCCTGTAGTGGCATCTAACGGACCAAAGGTGCTTTTACCGCTGCTTAGTGTAATTCTTATCGTATACGCAGGCTGCTTCTTGCACGCTGTGCTGGTATACTCAAGCACCTTGACTATATTCGGCAAATTCAGCCCCATAAAATTCTTCAAGGGTATATTCCCGGCACAGGCTATAGCATTTACAACTTGCAGCAGCGCAGCAGCACTCCCTGTTAATATGAAATGCACAGAAGAAAACCTTGGTGCTTCAAAGAGCATATGCAGTTTTGTACTCCCTCTAGGCGCAACAATAAACATGGATGGTACAGCTTTATACCAGGGTGTTTGCGCACTGTTCATTGCAAATGTGTTCGGACTTGACCTTACAATATCGCAGCAGGTTACAATAGTTCTGACTGCTACACTTGCTTCCATAGGTACTGCAGGTGTTCCTGGAGCAGGACTTATAATGCTTACAATGGTTCTTCAATCAGTCGGACTTCCTCTTGAAGGTCTCGCACTGGTTGCCGGTATTGACAGAATACTTGATATGGCAAGAACAACTGTAAACATAACTGGTGACTCTGCTTGTGCAGTAATCATGGCGGCATCTGAAAACGAGCTTGACAGAAACTGCGAAATAAAGCACTCATATACGGCATAATAGCTGTTAAAGCAAAACAGCCTGATTAATCAGGCTGTTTTTTTCTCCAATCTTATCTTCCTATAAACTCCTGAGTATATATGGAGCTCCCGTCTCCCTTGGGGGCAATTCCGACTCCAAGGTCAGTAAAGTTCGGGTTCAAGATATTTTTTCTATGCCCTTCCGAGTTCATCCATGCTTGAAATGCTGCATCGGCGGTCTGATTCATTGCGATGTTTTCACCTGCGTACATATAGCTTATTCCGTTGCTTTTGAGCATATCAAAGGGTGAGCCGTAGGTTGGGGACTGATGGCTGAAATAATTATTTGCCACCATATCCTGGGATTTCATTCTTGCCACTTTGGTTAGATTCCCGTTTGCTTTCAAAGGTGATGCCCCTGCCTTTTCTCTTTCAGCATTTACAAGCTGTAATATCCTGGATTCATCTGATGACATGGCGGTTGTGCCTGTTGCAGCAGGCTTAGGTGCTGCGGCAGGTGTTGCAGTAGGCGCCGTTGCAGATGGAGCCGCAGTGCCGGTCTGAGTTCCGTAATTGTAGGCTGTTGCATATTTTGCGGGAATACAGCCTATTCTGTTGCTGTTAGGCAACTTAATGATATACCAGCCGTCAGCCTTTCCAAGGGCCCTGATTTTCTGACCCGCCCTGACAGTACCTATTGAAGGGAAGTTATTGCCAGTACCCAATCTCACATTCAATGAATCAGCTGTGGTGGTAATGTAACTATAATCAACTACTTCATAAGTCGCGGATATCCTATTGGTGCTATTCATGCCTACAACGTTATTGGGAATGGCTGGTGCGTTTGGCTGGGCAAGATTATTCGGATTGGTCTGAATATATCTGCGTGCAGGTTCATAAGCACAACCGCCAAAGATTGAACCTACTAAAATTATTATAATTATCAATGGTATTAAACTTTTAATTCTTTGCATGTATAAGCCTCCTTCTTAAAAAAGTTGTTATATTTATTTTTACAATAATGCAAAGAAATTATTAAGAAACATAATATTTTTTGCAAAGTAATTTTTGGGCTTTGCTTGTCAAGAAGGAAGAAAGAGACATAGAATAGAATATCATATACGGGAACTGGTTTTTAGTATTTGTGAATTAGGGGGAAACGATGTGAACATTTTTTTACAGGCTCTATTTGTATTTTTAGCAAGAATTGTTGATGTGTCCATAGGAACTGTCAGAACAATCATGTTGGTCAAGGGGCAGAGGAAGATTGCGGCTGTCCTGGGGTTTTTTGAGGTAATGGTATATCTGATAGTGCTTGGAAAGGTTGTTGGAAATATAAACAAGCCTGTGCTTATTATTGCTTATTGCCTTGGCTATGCAACGGGCAATCTTATGGGAAGCAAGCTGGAGGAGAAGCTTTCCATAGGCCGTGTATTTGCCCAGGTAATAGTGAAGGAGATGCATGTTGAGCTTGTTCAAAAGCTCAGAGAAGCAGGTTTTGGTGTTACGATATTTGAGGGTGAAGGAAAAGACGGCAAAAGCTATATGTTGAATATAATACTTGAGAGGAAAAAGGTTGAGGACCTTAAACAAATTATTGACGGATGTGACTGCGGGGCATTTATAACCACTATGGACATACGGTCATCCCTGGGAGGTTATTTTCAGCCTAAGAAGATGTAATATCTCCGGAGGGTTTTGATTTCCGGCCAAGGGACCACTGAAGCTCTGATATAATCATCGCTGACACGATAAAGAGGCCTCCTACTAAACCTTTGATTCCCAGCATTTCTCCGAGTACAAGGTATGAAGTGAGAGCACCGAATACGGGTTCCATTGTAAATATTAGTGCAATATGGGATGCAGGAGTAAATTTCTGGGCAGTTGTTTGCATCCAGAAAGCAAATGCTGTGCAGAACACTGCCGAGAACAGCAGGGACCCAAAGCTGGGCAAAGATATATAGGCTGGGAAAGATTCAAATAGTATAGCACAAATTGTTCCAAATATTGAAACAAAAAATAGCTGGACTATGGATATAAGCGTTGCATCATACTTTTGGACGAAGCTTCCGGTAAATAGCAGCTGCCACGCATAACATACCGAACACAGTATTGTAAGGAAGTCGCCAATATTAAAGGTGAAATCACTGCCTGTATATGACAGAAGAAATAAACCGATAGTTGCAGTAATCACGCTTACTATTGTTTTTATTTCAAGCTTGGTCCTTTGGTAAAAAACGGCGAATAGAGGTACTATAAGGACTGCAAGGCCGGAAAAGAAACCGGATTTTGATGCTGTTGTATATTGAATTCCAACTGTCTGGAATGCATATGTACTGAAAAGCAGCAGTGATAATACCAAGGCTGGCTTAACGATATCCCTGTTCAATTCTTTCAGCTTTTTATGGAATATTGCTGCCAGCAGCAGACTTGCAATAAAAAATCTCATGCCGATATGATAAAAGGGTGAAATGGTTTGAAGGGCGATTTTAGTGGCAGGAAATCCTGCACCCCAGAATATTGTTACTATAATTAATGCAAGATCTGCCTTGATAGATTTTTTCATATTACTCTCCTATGAAAATTTAATTAAATCTAGGCGTTTGTAAAACACCTCTCCCCATTGATTTAACTGGGTTTTTTACGTAATTTATATAAATTTTCTCTCCGCATTTGGTATAATGTAAGTACCACCAAACAACACACCAGATACGGAGGAAAATTTATGGCTACTGTTTATTCCCAACTCTCACTCGCTGATATTTACAAGGATTGTCAGGATCTATTCCTTTCTGATAAACCAGCTTTCTTTTCTCTCTTAGAGAATTACATCGATTTTGAAAAATTCATCCCACCGACTTTTTACAATGCCTTTTATCAGAATTTCGGTCGTAAGAGAAAATACCCCTTGCATGCTTTTATTGCTTCTTTGATTTTTCAAAAGGTTGCCACCATTACTCTTCATCCTAACATTCATCCTCATACTTTTCTTGGCGATGCTGCCTTTGACAAGCTGGATCACTACACATTTTTAAGGAACGACTGTAAATTTCAAAACATGCTGATTCCTCTCAATCCCAGAAACTCTTCTTCTTCCCTTCCCAAAGTCGGCTATAATGAGTTTGGTTATCCTCTTTGCCCGGAGGATTCTTCCTTAGTCATGAAATATCATGGTATTACTAATGAAAAAGGTCGTTCCAACCGGGTAAAATGGGGTTGCCCAAAAGTCCGTTTGTTAAAAGGACAGTGGGTTTGTGACTGCCCTAATCCCTGCAGTACTGCAAAGAGGGGACGTACGACCTATACCAATGATTCCTCTATCCTTCGTAACTATCCCGGTGTGCAAAGAGGTACACCCCAGTGGGATAAAGAGTACAAAAATCGCGCCATAATCGAGCAGACCATCCAGCATCTCAAGGGTAACATGTGCATTGCCAACCGTAAAACCAGCAATCCTGCTACTACAAAAGCAGATGTTTATCTCGCATGTATTGCAAGCCTTTTTACTGTTATCCTTGCGGATCGCCTTAAGAAACCGGAGTATATTCGAAGTATGAAGCCTCTAATTGCCTAAGTTCTCTAAAGAAATTTATGGTTTCTACAAACCTTTATTTAGCATGCTCTTTTTTCATGAATAATTGAATTTTAAAAGAAAACCCGCTGATTCATTCGGTATTTAATCTTTTTCCTTTAAAAAATCAATGCATTTCGCAATTACCTAAAATTTAATTAAGTCCAATACTATAATTTTACATTATATACCGGTGAATTTCCAGTGTAAAATCACAAAAATAAATACATTCCAGGCACTGGCAGGGGTATATGTTCCAAATGTCTTGACACAATAATAGTATGATTATATAATGTATTTAAATATTGATAAAACGGTTATGATGGGGAGAAGTAATCTGCTGAAGCTTACGCATATACGAGACGAGAAAGTACGATATGCGGCCAGAGAGCCGGTGCTTGGTGCAAGCCGGCAGCTGATGCTTATGAAATACACCCCTGAACTGCGGGCTGAAAGCTTTGACAAGTAGGCCTTGCCGGAAGCTTCCCACGTTATTTTGGGAAGGGAATATGTAAGTATTCTGAGAGTGGGCTGTGCCTGACGAAAGTTTTCCGCGCATAGCCAATTAGGGTGGTACCGCGAGCCATTCGTCCCTTTAAGGATGAATGGCTTTTTATAGTTTAATTTATACTAAACAGTAATTATAAGGAGGTTTTAGAATGAACGGAACTAATGCATTCGACATTCTGAAGGAAAGAGGTTTTATAGAGCAGGTTACCCATGAGGAAGAAGTGAGAGAACTCTTCGGCAAGGGGCCGGTTACATTCTATATAGGATATGATCCGACTGCAGACAGTCTTACTGCAGGGCACTTTCTGACTATAATGGCAATGGCGCATATGCAGAGGGCAGGACACAGGCCAATAGCCCTTATTGGAGGCGGTACCACGATGGTCGGAGACCCGACTGACAAGACCGATATGAGGAAAATGCTGAGCCGTGAAGAAATAAAACACAATGGGGAAAGATTCAAGAAGCAATTTGAGAGGCTTATTGATTTTAGCGACAATAAAGCCATTATGGATGATAATGCCAACTGGCTTTTGGAGCTTAACTATGTAAACTTCTTAAGGGAAGTGGGGGTATATTTCTCAGTAAACAAGATGCTTACCGCAGATTGCTACAGGACAAGGATGGAGAGAGGTCTGACCTTCCTGGAGTTTAACTATATGCTTATGCAAGCTTATGACTTCCTTGAGCTTTACAGGAGGTATGGATGCCGTATTCAGCTAGGCGGCAATGACCAGTGGTCCAACATACTGGCCGGAGCTGATCTCATCAGAAGGGCAGAGGGCGTGGAAGCTTATGGTATGACCTTCACTCTTCTGACTACAAGTGAAGGGAAAAAGATGGGGAAGACCCAAGCCGGAGCAGTATGGCTTGATCCGGAGAAGACCAGCCCGTACGATTTCTACCAGTACTGGAGGAATGTAGATGACGCAGATGTGGAGAAATGCTTGGCATTACTCACATTTCTTCCTATGGATGAGGTCAGGAGATTGGGCAGCCTGCCAGGCGAAAAAATCAATGAGGCAAAGAAGACACTTGCCTTTGAGATAACCAAGATAGTGCACGGTGAGGAAGAGGCGCTCAGGGCTCAGAAAGCTGCTGAAGCATTATTCGGCGGCGGCGGAGACTCAGAGTCCATACCTACAACCGAGCTTTCAAAGGAACAGCTTGACAACGGCATAAACATTATTGATCTTCTGGTTGTCACAGGATTGGCGCCTTCGAAGGGTGAAGCGAGGAGACTGGTAGCCCAGGGTGGGGTATATGTTGAAGATGCCAAGGTTGAAAGCATAGACCTTGCTATCGGAACTAAAGATCTAAAGGAAGGAAAGCTTGTTATCAAAAAGGGTAAAAAGACTTACCATAGAATTAAAATTGAAGGATAGAAGATAAAAAAGTTCGGAGGCATTATGCCCGTGTCCATAGGGACGTAATGTGAACCGTGGGTAGTTTGGTAAGGCAGACAGCAGATATTGCTGTCTGCCTTTGCCGTTAAACGGCTATTTTCTGTGCTTCTCCAGCAAATGCGCCGAGGACGCCAATGTCCCGATAGTGAATAATGATCTTCTGCTCTGCCGTTCTGGAATAGCGTTCTCCACGTTCCTCTACTTCAATCCGTTCAATAAACAGATTCAGAAGCTCACCGGTCAGCTCGGGAATCTCGGTGTAACGTTTGGCTTTCTCAACGAACCGAGAAACGTTGGCGATGGAAGCCTGCAGTTTTTCGATCCGTTCCATAGTCTGAGGGATTCGCTCCTTCAGGCTACTTTGCTCGCTATTGTAGTCGGCGGACAATATCCGGAACTGCTCGTTGGTGACGCGCCCCAGCACGTTGTCTTCATATAGCCGTTTGAAGAGCGCGCTCAGTTCGGTGTCCCTCCGGCGCATGGCGTCCAGCTCCCTCTGGAGCCGCTCAATCTCCCGTCTGGTTTCTACGCTGTTTCTCTGGTTGATGTGCTGCACGAACAGCGCTTCTTGCTGTCTGGCGAAGTGGGTTACTCTCCGAAGGTCGTCCAGAACAATTGCCTCCAGTTGAATTTCACGGATGTAATGGGCGGTACACATTTCCTTACCGCGCTTCTTGTAGGTAGAGCACATGAAGTTGTTTTTCACCGTGTCCATAGTATGCGCCCGGTGGAGTACCATCGTCCCGCCGCAGTCGGCGCAGTAGACGAGACCGGAGAACATATTCTGCTCTGCCATGTTCGCCCTGCGCCGCTTATGCTTGCGGATGTCCTGCACGATGTCCCAGGTTTCCTTCGTTACCAACGGCTCATGAGTGTTCTCGAACCGCAACTGTTCCGATTTAGGACGCTCGATCCGCTTCTTGTTTTTATAGGATACCGTCGTGGACTGCAAGCTGATGGTATGTCCCAGATATACCTCGTCCTCCAGAATGCTGGCTACGGTGGTATTGCTCCAGTCATAGGGCCTCGTGGTGTCCACACCGGTAAGGCGCACACCGGTTTTGCTGTAGTAGTAATTGCCAGGCGTAAGAACCTGTTCTGTTTTAAGTTGTCTTGCAATCTGTCTGGGGCCTTTTCCTCCGGCGCAGAGGCTGAAAATCCTTTGCACAACTGGAGCCGCGTCCTCGTCGGGAATGATCTTTCTTTTGGGGTCGTTCTCGTCTTTTTTGTAGCCGTAGGGCGCTCTGGTCGCCACACGCTCGCCCCGTTCCGCCTGCGCTTTCTTGACCGCCCGGATTTTCCGGCTGGTATCTTTAGCGTAGAAATCGTTGAATAGGTTCATGAACGGGGTAAAGTCGTTGTCGCCGTGGAGGCTGTCCACGTTGTTGTTGACGGCGATGAATCGGATGCCGTAGCTGGGGAACACCATCTCTGTGTACTGTCCGACCAGCAAGTAGTTTCTCCCTAATCGGGACATGTCTTTGATGATGATAGTCGCAACCTCACCGTTTTCCACCAGCTTCATGAGTTCGTTCCATGCCGGACGGTCAAAATTGGTGCCGCTGTAGCCATCGTCAGAAAGGAATAAGGTGTTTTCAAAGCCGTTGTCGGCGGCGTATTTCTCCAGCATCATTCGCTGGTTCTGAATGCTGTTGGATTCGCCTTCGCGGTCATCCTCCTGACTAAGCCGGGCGTAGAGTATTGTATATTTCTGGTTTGCCTGTTTCATAAATACCTCCTTCTTGTTGGCAAACCGATACGGAAAATGGGATTGCGGATGTTTCCGCAATCCCAAGCATACCGAAGAGTTTGCCGGAAGTCTACTGATTTTCAGAAAGAATTTCGCTCCGCATCCTGATCCTTGTCGATCAAAGTAAGGAGCTTATCGGTAGGAGTTGATACAGCCTCTTTTGGGAACACCGAGCTGACGGCGAACTTTTTCCCGGCTACAATCATGTGACGTTCAAGGTAAATGCCGTCTGGTTCTTCCTTGAGTTTTGTGTCCTCAAATAACGCGACCGGTGTGCCGTCAAGCTCACTGTCAACAAGACCTGCCGTGTCATAGCTGCCATAAAGACCTGTTTCCAGATAGTGCCGGTTGGCGTTTTTGACTCGTCTGAGCCAAATGCGCTGCTTCATCTTGCCGTACTTTTCAAACAATGCCTCGGTTTGCGCCTCTTTTGGATGGTTGTTCCGTAGCACGATAATGCATCCGGGAAATGCATAAGCATTAAGAAATTCTTGACTTTTTATCATGCTCATAATTGATCATTATCCTTTCGTTTAAGTACTACTTTAAAAACAAAACAGTCCTTTGCTTTTATGGATAGGACTGTCAGTGTGCCTCACTTTATTGTAATCGGAAGGTTGTCCCATCGTTGGTTCCTGTACAATCTGAAACTTCGTCCGAGGTAATGTTTTTTATCGAGACATGGTATATAATGAATTTAGAGCTAGTTAGGAGTTGCTGCGATGATGGATATTACTATTAAGCCGGTAAATCAAGATAACTGGGCCGATTTTGAAACCCTGTTCCAATCAAAAGGAGCACCGAGCTGTTGCTGGTGTGCAGCTTGGCGTATGAGCGACAAGGAACTGGGGGCTGCCGATTCGGTTATAAAAAAAGAATTCATGCGCCGCCATATCCTGTCGGGCATCCCGGTTGGCCTACTCGCTTATTCGGAGGGCACGCCCGTTGCCTGGTGTTCCGTCGCGCCAAGGGAGACCTATAGAAAGCTTGGCGGAGACGCGGCGCTTAAAAATGTTTGGTCGATCGCCTGTTTTTTCATTAAAAAGGAATTCCGGGGAAAATGGCTTGTCAGCTGCCTCATTGATGAAGCCAAAACATACGCCCGGGAAAACGGCGCGGCGTATCTTGAGGCTTTTCCCGTCGAGCCTGAATCGCCGAGCTACAGACATATGGGCTTTATTAAAATATTTAATAAAGCTGGTTTTGTTTACACGCATATGGCGGGGACCCGTCGGCACGTGATGATCTATAAACTGTGAGTTCAATACGTAAAAAAAGAATGCCCTTATACTAAGCTTGTTCTTCAGTACAAAAGATTTGGGATAGCAGTATCTGCTATCCCATTCATAGTCATATCTATAATTTTTGTTCATGAACATCCTCCGCGTTGACCGAATGCTTCCGCATTAGTTCAGCGACAACCTGATCCGTTTTCTTTTTATCTCCGGCGCAATACCGCATGCGCGCTTTATCTTCCTCGGTTAAGGGCATGCCCTCCATCGCCATGGAGGCGTTCACATCCTCAATTATTCTCTCCAGATCTTTCATTTCAAACACCTCATTCATGTATTTTTAGTATAGCACAAAATCTGTAAATACTATCGGATAGCTTCTCTCGCCCAGATTTACATTCAGCTTTATCACAGAACCTCACACTCCTCATAACCAGGGAGCTGTTTAGCTCCCTTCTCACACTATACTACTGCTTTCTCATGCCTTACTACTATGTTTCACACCTTATTGCTTTTTTCATACCTTCTGTACGGCAAACGCTGCGTTCTCACCATTGATATTCCATTCCCTGGCATAGCCTGCATCTTCTGACATACCAGTTGCTGAGGTCATCTGCAAATTCCTGTATGGCTCTTGCAGACTCGGTAAGCCTGAAATTGTCCAGTTTTTTGTCAACCTGTCCTATCAACGTGTTCAATCTTGAAAGAATCCACTTATCCATGACAGAAAGCTTGTCATGCTCCAGTTTTTACTTTGATATTTCAAAGCTTGCATCCTTTGGAAGAGCTAAACCGCAGGCAACCTCAACCGCTTTTATTATACCCGCAGGCACAACACAGGCTGAATGCTTACAATATTTTCTGCACGTTTCATATATTTTCCCCTCCTCTCTCACCAAAGCTCTCCGCTTGCGCAGAGCTTTTCGATACTGTCAATGTTTTCTCTTTCAAGATAATTTGTTAGTCCGTCAATAATATTTAGAGGTGCATACGGATTTGAAAACATTACACTGCCTATCTGAACCGCTTTAGCCCCTGCAATCAGCATTTCGGCGGCATCCTGCCAGCAGCTTATTCCGCCAAGCCCTATTACAGGGATTTTCACCGAATGAGCCGCCTGATATACCATTCTTAGTGCTATCGGAAATACAGCCGAGCCTGTAAGTCCGCCGAAATTAGCCTTTAAAAGCGGTTTTTTTATTTTCACATCAAACCGCATAGCAGGAACAGCACCTATCAGCGAGATTGCATCAGCGCCGTTTGCTTCTGCCGCTTTTGCCATTTAGCCATTTAAAACACCACCCTTTCAGCCTCAAAAACTGGGCCGTCACAGCAGACACGTGTGTACTTTTCAGTGTTATCCGCACCATGTTTTGTTTTGCATACGCAAATGTGGCAAGCACCCACTCCGCAGCCCATTTTTTCTTCAAGGGATACCTGACATTTGACTTTTGCTTTTGCGGTTATCTCGGCAACTGTTTTGAGCATTTCATTAGGTCCGCAGGCATATACAATATCAAATTTAGCGGCCTTTAATAATTGCTCTAACATATCGGTAGAATTGCCTTTTTCGCCGTAGCTGCCGTCATTGGTGGTTATAAAAGTTTTAACCCCGATTAAATTAAAATCATTTTCAAGAAGCACGCTGCCCACGCTTTTAAAGCCTAAAATTGCGGCAGCATTATTTTTGTAATGCTTTGCAGCCTCAAGCAAAGAGCAGACACCTGTGCCGCCGCCCACAAAAAGAGCTTTTTTGAGTTTGGGCAAGAGTTCAAAGCCATTCCCAAGCGGCCCTAAAATATCAATCTTATCGCCCTTTTCAAGCTCGCTTAATTCTTTTGTTCCTGAACCTTTCACCTCAAACACAATGCGAATTAAACCCTGCTCCGGAATTGTTTCACAAATTTCCATCGGTCTGCGAAGCGGCAAGCCATGGGGTTTTATATGCAAAAATTGCCCTGCCTTCGCATCTGTGAGCTGAGGAGCATTTATGTACATATCAAATACGCCGTCTGCTATTTCCCGCTTCATTTCAATCTTATAAAGCCCTTGTAAGTAATTCATAGCATAAACCCTCCTCACCATTTAAACAAACAGATACAAAAACACGGGAGTTAAAATAAACATAAATGCAAATCCCAAAACGCCGAGAAGTATCGGTTTAAAGCCTGCTTTTCTGAAATCTGCAATTTTTAAATTCATTCCTACAGCAAGCATTGAACCTGCAAGTAAGATTGTGCTTATAATCAAGAGAATAGTTATAATTTCCTTTGGAATAATGCCGGTTGAGCTTATTATACTTGAAATTAAAAAGCCGGCAACAAACATCGGAAATTGTGATTTCTGACCTGCTTTATCGCCCTTTTGCCTGTGCTTTCTTTCCTCGTAATTCATAATTATATCAAGAACAAGTATTGTGGGTACAAGCATAATAACACGACTCAGCTTAGTAAGCAGTGCAAAATCCGCACCAACCTTTGTAAGAGCAGAGCCTGCAGCTACAACATGGGCAATTTCTTCAAGGGTAATACCCATAAGACCGCCGATTTGCCTTTGGGAAAGAAAATCGGCTAAAAACGGAGCAAGAAAAATATATGCCGTGGCAAAAACAGTTCCCAAAATTGCAACAATTGCAACGCTTATACCGATTTTTTCCTCATATTCCTCATAATTTGAGTCATCAGTTTTTTTCAGGCTGGATGCCGCCATAATTGCCGCCGCACCGCAAATTGCAGTACCGACAGAAACAAGAAAGCCTAGATCGTCGTCAACCTTAAGCCATTTGCGTAAAAAGTACATAACAATAAGGGTAAATGTGATAACAAGTGCAGCAGCAGAAAGCAGCTTTATACCGCCCAGCGAGCTTTGGGAAGCCGAGCCGCTGCCGCCGTGGAGAATATCCATAATATTAAGCCTGAGTCCTAAAAGAATAATGCCCCAGCGCAGAAAATATTTTGATGAAAACTGAAGTCCCGGACGCATTTCATCCTTTATAGGGAAAATAAGCGCTGCCACAAGACCCACAAATATACCGATAATCATAGGCCCTGCTACTTTCAGTCCCGGCAGGGTTGAAAGCTGCAATACAATAAATCCTAAAATCAGTATTGCTGTAAGCGTTAGAAAAAAGAAAACTTTTTTTGCTTCAAATTTTTTTGCCATTTTACCATCTCCTCTTTTATTAAATTTAGACTTTTGCAATTATACTCCTTGACAACTCAAAAGTAAAATAGTATTATCCAATATAAATTATAGGCTTTTAGCTATATATCGGAGATGATTTCTATATGACAATAAGACACCTTAAAGTCTTTATTATGGTAGCTGATTACGGTAGTGTAACGGCAGCAGCAGAAGCGCTTTACATTTCACAACCAACAGTCAGCCAAGCCATTTCAGAGCTTGAAAGCTATTACGGTGTAAAGCTTTTTGACAGGCTTTCACGCAGGCTTTATATAACCGAAACAGGCAAGCAGCTGCTCGGTTATGCACGCCACATTACAGCTCTTTTTGATGAAATGGAACAAGGTTTTAAAAATTTACAAAAGGGCGGGAAACTAAAAATCGGAGCAAGTGTCACCGTGGGAACATATATGCTGCCAAAGCTTGCTTTGGAATTTAAACAGAGCTTTCCTGATATTGAAATTGAAGCGGTTGTAAAAAACACAACAGACATTGAAAATCTTATAATAAAAAATTCAATTGATTTCGGCGTGGTTGAGGGAATTGTGCATACGCCGGACATTGTTTCATCAGCCTTTATGGAAGATGAGCTGGTGCTTGTCTGCGGAAAAAACCACCCCTTATATAATAAAAGAGGAATATCAGAGTTTGATATTCCAAAGCTTAAATTTATTATGCGGGAAGCAGGAAGCGGAACAAGGGAGCTTTTTGAAAGCGTTATGGCATCAAGGGATATACCTTGGCAGCTTGCATGGGAATGTTCAATCTCGGACGGTATAAAAAATGCGGCGATAAACGGCATAGGTGTCGGTGTTATTTCAAAGCGTTTAGTTGAAAAAGAGATAGAAAGCGGACAACTCAGCATAATAAAAATTGACGGTATTGACCTTAAACGCAAATTCGGCGTTATATATCACAAAAACAAGTATCTCACAGAGATTGCTAAGGCTTTTATTGAGATGTGCGGAATGTCGAAACTGTAATTTTTTTAATCGGCATTTAAAGGTAAATATTCATTTGCAAACTAATGGCGTGATTGTAATTTTGTGGCTCAGCCAACAATCACGTCTTTTTTGCGCCCATTGTATTCATAGGTATTTGGCTATAATTTTGATAATAAATAACTATTTTACAAATTGCTTTACCGGACTTATATTTTTAACGTATAGAAGTTGTAATTCTAAATCAAAATAAAATCTAAAATCAGAGGAGGATTATTGTGTCGTATTGTTTAAGTTATAAACAGGCAGACGATATATTTTTACAGCTTAGAAAAAGCTATAAAATATATGCACCTAAGCGTTTTTCCAAAAAAGGCAGATATTCCGATACAGACCTTGTAAGGTACGATGAAATAAAATCGGTATCTGAAATTGAGCTTGAACACAGGGGTGACTATTCACCTAAAGAGGTAATATATCCGATTAACCAAACACTTTTCTATTTTACAGAGGACGAATATCGTGAAAGTAAGGTTCATAATAAGGGAATTATTATATTTGCCCATCCCTGTGATATAAACGGTATAAAACGTCTTGATAAGATATTCCTTGAAAACGGCGGACATGAGGACGTTTATTACAAACGCCTGCGTGAAAAGGTTAAATTTGTTCTGCTTGAGTGTGGCGGTGGCTGGGAATCATGCTTCTGCTGCTCTATGGGTGCAAACAAAACTGATGACTATCAGCTTGCGATGCGCTTTAGTAAAGAAGCTGACAAAATACTCGTTGAGGTAAAGGACGAGAGCCTTGAAAACCTGTTTAATATCGGTAAAACATGTGAATTTGCTCCGGAGTTTGTAACCGAAAATAAAACCACCGTTACTATCCCTGATATAACCCCTGAGCTTGTTCCTGAAATATATAAGCTTTCAATGTGGGACGAGTATAATTCACGTTGCGTCGGATGCGGTGCATGCAATGCGGTATGTATTACCTGCTCCTGCTTTAACACCACCGACACAACCTATACGCAAAACAGTAAAATCGGTGAACGCCGCCGCACATGGACGGGCTGTTTAAACGATAAATTCACCACAGTTGCCGGTGGACATGCTTTCAGAGATAAAATAGGCGACCGTATGAGATTTAAAGCATTGCACAAGCTGTATGACTACAAGCAAAGATTTAAAACAGACGGTCACATGTGTGTTGGCTGCGGACGCTGTGATGATGTATGCCCGCAATATATAGCTTTTTCACACACAATAAAAAAGCTGCATGATGCTGTCGGACAACTGAAAGGAGGCGGACTGAAATGAGTAATAACATTATGATGCCCTATCCTCACGAAATTTTAGATATAAAACGTGAAACCGAGCTTGAATATACCTTCAGAGTTGCTGCAAACGGAGCAGAGGTGCGTCACGGTCAGTTCTTTCAGGTATCAATTCCAAAGGTTGGTGAAGCGCCTATTTCTGTAAGTGATTTTGATAAGGATTATCTTGAGTTCACAATCAGAAAGGTTGGCAGGCTGACTAATGACATTTTCGGACTTGAAGCGGGCGATAATCTGTTCCTGCGTGGTCCTTACGGCATATCATTTCCCATCAGCGAATTTAACGGTAAAAACTTAGTCGTCATTGCCGGAGGAACCGGTGTTTCACCTGTTCGCAGTCTGTTAAAGCACTATCACAGAAACAGCGGCGATATTAAGGCTCTGTACTTTATTGCAGGGTTTAAAAATGAAAAGAGCATTTTGTTCCGTGAGGACTTAAAGGCATTTGCAGAAAACCCAAAATTCCACACTGTATATACTCTTGACAACGAAAAAATCTGTGGCTATGAAACCGGTTTTTGCGTAAATCATGTTGATAAGATACCATTTGCTGGTTTTGGTGATGATTATAATATTGTAATTGTCGGTCCGCCTGTTATGATGGGCAGTACGGCTGTTGAATGTATCAAAAACGGTGCGTCTGAGGAAAAAATCTGGATGTCATTTGAGCGTAAAATGGCCTGTGGTGTGGGTAAATGCGGTCATTGTAAGATTGATGAAAAATATGTCTGTCTTGAGGGTCCGGTATTTAACTATACCGTTGCCAAAAAGCTTGTGGATTAGGAGGAAACGTAAATTATGGCTACTGATATTAACATAAATAAAGTGCGTCTTAATTGTTTCAGACAATCTAAGGTACGTGGCGAATTTATGCTGCAAATGCGTGTTCCCGCCGGATTTATTGATGCAAAGCACCTGACATTAGTACAGCAGATTGCTGAAAAATTTGGTAACGGAACATTTCACATGGGTACACGTCAGTTCTTTTCAATACCCGGAATTAAATACGAAAGTATTGATGAAGTAAATGCTTTTATCAAGGATTATATTGATGAGGTTGAAGTGAAGCTGTGCGGTGTTGATATGGACACAAGCAACGGATATCCTGCAATTGGCGCAAGAAATATAGTGGCATGTATAGGCAATATCCACTGTCCAAAGGCAAATATCAATACACAGGATATTGCAAGAAAGCTTGAAAAGGAAATTTTCCCAAGTCATTATCATATCAAACTTTCTGTTGCAGGCTGCCCAAACGACTGTGCAAAAGCACATTTCAACGATTTTGGCATTGTTGGACTGACAAAACCTGAGTACGATGCTGACCGCTGTATTGGCTGCGGAATGTGTGTAAAAGCCTGCGACCATCACGCAACAAGAGTTCTTTCGGGTAATAATGGCAGAGTGGAAAAGGATGCCTGTTGCTGCGTAGGCTGTGGTGAATGTGTGCTTGCATGCCCTACCGGAGCATGGAGCCGTTCAGTCAAAAAATTCTACCGTATTTTAATAGGAGGACGTACAGGAAAGCAATATCCACGCATGGGTACAACTTTTGTGGATTTCGTAACGGAGGACGTTGTAATCAGCATTATGAAAAATTGGCAGGAGTTTTCCGCTACGGTGCTTGACCATAAGCCGGAATATCTGGATGGCGGACATTTGATAGACAAGGCCGGCTACAAGCTGTTTAAAGAAATGATGTTAAAGGATGTGACCTTAAATCCTGAAGCCCGTGTTGCCGAGCGAGTATATTGGCATGAAACCGAGTACCGTGGAAGAATCCACGTAAAACCGGCTTCAAATTGACGCTTTGGGAGCTGTGCACTAAATAATTAGTGCACAGCTCCTTTTTACTGCAAACAAATAAACCCCAAACTTCGAAAAGTAAGGGATTTATGGTAAAATTAATGTATGACAAAAAACATTAACTTACAAAAGAATT
>JBLNDG010000046.1:0-3123 GCA_050261415.1 Caulobacteraceae bacterium
CGACAGATTATCCAAGACCCGGCATTCAGCGCTTTGAGGGAGAAAGCGTAAGCTTCCGGCTGGAAAAGGACTTAACGGAAAAACTGAAGAAAGTATGTAAGGCTAACGGGGCAACCCTGTACATGGCTTTATTGTCAGCCTATAATATATTACTTTCGAAGTACAGCGGACAGGAGGATATAGTAATAGGTGCAGCGGCAGCAGGCAGGCCGCACGCTGATCTGCACAGCATGGTCGGAATGTTTGTAAACACCCTTGCCATGAGAAGCTACCCCGAAGGGAGGAAGAGCTTTAATGAATTCCTGCAGGAAGTAAAGAATAATGCATTAAGTGCATATGAAAACCAGGATTACCAGTTTGAAATGCTGGTAGAAAAACTGGATATCAGAAGAGATTTAAGCAGAAGTGCATTACTGGATACTGTGTTTGTGCTGCAGAATACCGATTCTAAAGAAATTGAGCTTGAAGATATTAAAATAAGAGAATATGAGTATAAAGGCAAAGTGTCCAAGTTTGATATAACTTTGGAAGCGGAAGAAAAAGGGGAAGAAGTAAAGTTTAACTTGGAGTATTGCACTAAGCTATTTAAGAGAGAAACAATAGAAAGAATGATCGGGCATTTTAAAAACATATTTAAGGAAATAGCAGAGAATCCGGAAATAAAACTATGCGAAATAAACATGCTTTCAGAGGAAGAGAAGAGGAAAATACTAGCCGGTTTCAATAACACCAGGATACAATATCCGAAAGATAAGACCATATGTGAGCTGTTTGAAGAGCAGGTGGAGAGGACGCCGGACAATATAGCAGTAGTATGTGAAAACCAGCAGTTAACTTACAGGGAGCTGAACGAGAAAGCCAACGGCCTGGCCGGAAGCTTAAGGGAAAAGGGAGTAAAGGCAGATAGTATAGTAGGAATAATGGCAGAGCGTTCTTTAGAGATGATGATAGGAATAGTAGGCATATTGAAAGCCGGAGGGGCATATCTGCCGATAGAATCAGACTATCCAAGGGATAGAATAAAATATATGCTTGAGGACAGCAAAGCAAATATTTTATTAACAGGGAAGAAATTTGACGGTGAAATGCCTTGCGAAGTAAACATAATTAACCTGAACGATGAGAAATCCTACAACGGAAATAAAGGAAACCTTGAGAAGATAAGCGGAACAGAAAACCTTGCATACATAATCTATACCTCAGGAACCACAGGTAAGCCTAAGGGCGTAGCCGTGACACAAAAAAACGTAGTAAGGCTGGTAAAGAATACAAATTACATAGAGTTCAAGGAAGAAGACAGGATTCTTCAAACAGGCTCAATAGCCTTCGATGCGTCAACCTTGGAAATATGGGGAGCATTGTTGAACGGAATCAAGCTGTATCTGACAAGCAAGGACGTAATATTAAACGGCGAAAGACTGGGAGAATTTCTATCAACAAATAAAATTACAGTAATATGGCTCACATCCCCATTATTTAATAAGCTTTGTGAGGAAAACCCAAGAATCTTTAAAGGATTAAGATATCTGCTGGTAGGGGGGGACATAGTTTCACCCAAGAATGTAAGCCTGGTTAGAAAATGCGCACCTGGATTAACAGTGGTAAATGGGTACGGACCTACCGAAAATACAACCTTCTCTACCTGTTATGTTATAAAGGAAGAATTTGATGAAAACAAAGCAATACCAATAGGAAGGCCAATAGCAAATTCAACAGCATATATCCTGGATAAATATAACAATGCAGTCCCGGTAGGGGTATACGGGGAATTATGTGTTGGCGGGGATGGATTGGCAAGAGGATACCTGAATAATGAAGAATTGACTGCGGCAAAGTTTGTAGATAACCCATATGAACCAGGACAGAGAATGTACCGTACAGGGGACCTGGTAAGATGGTTGACCGATGGAAACATAGAATTCCTGGGAAGGATAGACCATCAGGTAAAGATACGCGGTTTCAGGATAGAACCGGGGGAAATAGAAAGCAGCTTGTTGAAGCTGGATGGAGTGAAGGAAGCCTTAGTAATTGTAAGAGGGGAAGAAACCAATAAATACTTATGTGCATACCTGGTGTCAAAGGCAGAGTATAGTGCAGGAAAGTTGAGGGAAGAGCTTAAAAAGAGCTTGCCGGACTACATGATACCGTCCTACTTCATTACTCTTCCTGAAATGCCGTTGAATCAAAGCGGAAAGATAGACAGAAAGGCTCTCCCGATACCCGACGGAAACATAGAAACAGGAGCAGAATATATTGCTCCAAGAAATGAAGTGGAAGAAAAATTAGCAAAAATATGGAGTGAAGTATTAGGAATAGGCAGGATAGGAATAGATGATGACTTCTTTGCCTTGGGAGGACATTCATTAAAAGCTATAAAAATGGTAGCAATCGTACAAAGAGAGCTAATGGCTGAAATATCTGTAGGTGAAATTTTCAGCCATCCGACTGTAAGGAAGCTGGGAGAATATATAGGAAAAACCAAGGGGATTGCATATTCATACATAGAACCTGTGGAAGAAAAAGAAGTGTATGAAGTATCCTCAGCCCAAAAAAGGATGTTTGCCTTAAACCAGTTCTCAAAGGAGGAATTGAATTATAATATACCCCACGTAATGATTTTTGAAGGCAAGCTGAAAAGAAGCAAGCTTGAAGCAAGCTTTAAAAAGCTTGTACAGAGACATGAAGCCTTCAGGACATCCTTTGAACTGGCAGACGGCAAGATAATGCAGAGGATTCATAAAACTGTTGAATTCAGGGTGGAATATGAAGAAATAAACACAGACTCGGAAGAAGCAATCAAGTCTGAAGTGGAGAAATTCATAAAGCCCTTTGATTTATCAAAAGCACCATTACTGAGGGTGAAGCTTATAAGGCTTAAAGAAGAAAAACATGTGTTAATGTTTGATATGCACCACATAATATCAGACGGTACTTCCATGAGCATTATCATGGAGGAATTCACGAAGCTGTATAAAGGCGAAAGCCTGGAAGAACTGAGAGTACAGTATAAGGATTATTCTGCCTGGGAAAACAGGATGCTGGCTTCCGAGACCATGAAAAAGCATGAAGAATACTGGATAAAGATGTTCAGCAATGAAATACCCGTATTAAATTTGCCGACAG
>JBLNDG010000047.1:0-8706 GCA_050261415.1 Caulobacteraceae bacterium
GCTGCTCCAATATTATCTTTTATGTTTTTTATGGATTGCTTAAGATCTGCATCCAATCTGGTCTCATACCTGGGGGTTAATTCGCCTTTAAGCGGTTGGCACCCTATTCCTACATTGAACCGCAACCCGAAGGACTGGCCTTCAGGATTATGCAAATCATATGTATGGCTCTGTATTTTTACTCTTCCCGAATCAACCATTTCTTTTGCCTGCTTCCATGAGAAATGCGGTATTATTGACGTATCAGCAAGCATAAATGGATGTTTGCCGACATTCCATCCTATAATAAAAATCTCTGCTTTCATTCTGTACTTTTTAAGCAAGGGATATGCATATTCGTAATTGCTCGCATATCCGTCATCAAAGGTTATTATTATCGGTTTCTGCGGAAGCACATTTTTACCTTCCAGAAAACCTGACAGTTCATCAAAAAAGATTGGCGTATATCCTGCTTCTCGAATAGTAGCGAGATCCTTTTCGAATTTTTCAACAGATACTGTTGATGTATTTTCTCCGCTATATTGCTGTTCCAGATTGTGATACAGGAGAACCGGAACAAATACCGGCTCAGTATCTGCGTGAACTGTTGAAAACATGAGTAGTATAATAAATGCGAATATAAGACTTTTCATCTGTTGGTAACCTTTCTGTAATTACAACTTCATGATTAACATGGTTTTTGTGTGCATCCCCCTACTTATTCTCCAAAAATTTTTGTTATCCTCCAATTTTCTACAACATTTAGAATTAAAAAGCCCTGATGTTTATATAACATCAGGACTTTTCTTCTGCGTCAGGTGTTTTATTCAGTTGTAAGGCTGCGCTTCGGGTCTTCCGCATCTATTACATATGTTTCATACAGGAACAGCTCGCCGCTAAGGGCTGCAAATACAATATTATCTTCAACATCTATATAGGCCCTTGTCAGGGTATATACAACTCCATTATGCTCATGCATTATACCCTCGAACAGGTTTAGGCAGACTGTTCCTTTTTCAACTATAGCTGCAGTCGCTACACTATCCTCTGCCGGATCATTATCAAATATCATATGTACCAGCTCTGTTACTCCATAATCCTCCATCTCAGACCATTTTGTCTTGATTCTTCCCGACTCAATCAAAGCTTCAAGCTTCATCGTTAATTTTGTAAGCATTCTTATACCTCCTGCTATTACACTTGTTATGTCTGTTTTTCCCAATCTAAGCGCGTTCAATACTTCTTCCCCTTGATCCTCCGGCCTTACCCGGAAGTCAATCACTACATTTCACTAAGCATGCAAGAAGTTACGCTTCTGTTGCCTGTACCAATATTGTACCACAAATTACCACGCTCTGCACAGTTTACATAACACATGCAGAGTCCTATAATATTCTAGAGGGGAGAGGTTTTTGAGTGAATATAATACTACGGAAGCTTATATATAACGAATCTGAGGTATACCTCATCAATTGGAAAGATAAACCGTGTTTCATGGTATCCGAAGTATCCAAAGCGCTTGATGGCAGCAATAAAGAGGATATCCAGTTATTCCTCCGGAATAGCGATGAAGCGGTAAAAGGCGTAGATTATGATGTAATAGAAGGCGACGATGCTGCTGCATTAAGGAAGCAGTTGGACGACAGTGGGGTAAAGAAAAGATTTGCCAAGACTATGATCCTATACTTGTGCGGGTTGAAGAAATACTCTGAATTCAGAAGGACAATGCAAGTCAAGGACTTTATCAATTATCTCCAGAATAATAAGGTGTGTATAGATCAAAATTCCGGAAGCACCCCGGTAGAGCCCCCTAATGACCTTCAAAACACTGACACCAGCAGTATAGGATATTCTGAGCTTTTAAAGCATATTGAATTTATGGAGGATTTCGTCAATACAATAAACAAGTTAAACATCTCCTCCGATAAATCCATTGCTTTTATGAAGGATATGACAAAGTTCCTTGAAGATAACGGTTTAAAGGCCGATAAACTTCTTGCACAGATAAAAAAGTGGGTTTAATTTCCTTATGGAATATTCTCAGATTCTATCCTGCTCTGATTATTAAAGAAAAGCTGGCATTGTGCCAGCTTTTTTACTATTTCATATTTAACCGGTATCCGGGATCTTTACTGCTGAATGCAGAATATCCTTGCTTCCCTTGCAATCTTGCCGCCGTGATTTGCTGCTTCAAAGGTAACAACATGGAATTTTTCCTTTAGCGGTTCTTCAACAGTTATGCTAATAGTACCTGTTTCTTTATTAAATTCAGGAATATAAACGTTTCCATCCACTATTACCCTCAGGCTGTCTTCATCAATTTCCGAACCTTTATCTGTGGTGACTATTGCAGTTAGTGTAGGAGCTGCATTGTTGATTACCTCTCCCTTTTCCATTGAAGGTTCTATAATTGGAGCTATTCCGCTATTTTCGTTCTCTGCTGCTTTTCTCCAGACTTCCTTAAATAGTCTTAAAGAGTTCCCTCCAAGTATCTTGTCTATATCACTCTTGGAATACCCTCTTTCAAGCAGTTCCTCAGTAATATTAGGAACCATCGACGCATCTTGAAGGTCCAGCGGCATATCAGCGCCGTCAAAGTCGGAGCCAAGACCTACATGGTCTACCCCCACAAGGTTCGCTATGTAATCTATATGGTCAACTAAATTTTTTACCGAAACGTTTTCAGGATCATCACCCAAAAACAAATTGTAGAAATTGACCTGTATGACACCGCCCCCGTCTGCTATGGCCTTTATCTGTTCATCCTTAAGATTCCGGACATGGTTTTTTATGTTGTATACACAGGAATGGCTGGCCATTACCGGTGCTTCGGAGGTTTCAATTGCACCCCAGAAGGTCTCTTCATTCATATGAGATACGTCTACAACCATTCCAAGTCTGTTCATCTCTCTTATAACTTCACGGCCAAGCTCCGTCAAGCCCCCGGAAGAAGGTGTCCCATCCCTGTATGCTTCATTTACGCCTTCCCCCAATGCATTGGAATTGCTCCAGGTAAGAGCCAGCATCCTCACGCCAAGGTCATGGTATTGTCTTAGAAGCTCCAAGCCTGTGGTTTCATTGAGGGAATAACCGCCTTCAATGCTGGATACTGCTGCTACCTTGCCATCGTTTAATATTCTGTTTATATCCTCAAGGCTTAATGCCAGTTCCATAGTGTCCTGATTATTTTCCAATGTCCAGCGAAGTCCGTTTATCAAAGCCAATAAACGGCTGTTCCCCCTGATGAAGTTCTGTCCTCCTGTACTAAATGCATATCCTGAAGTATATGCTCCAAAGGTCTGTACATCAACCCCGCCTTGCTGCATCTTCGGTATATCCAGTTGAAAATCCGTTTCCTCGGCAATATTCACAGCAGGAAGCCAGGTAGAGCGGTCCAGTATATTCAGCAGTGTATCTGAGTGGGTGTCGACCACTATGGCATCATCATGAATTTTTGCCGCATTTTCTGCGGTAGCAGGAGTCGCATATGACGAGGCAATACTTAGCACAAGGGACATAATCACCAATACGGTACATAATATGAATTTCCTTGACCTCTTCATTCAAAACCCTCCTTACCACTTCATAAACCTTCAAACCACCAAATGTACCGACAGGTACCTGTCCGGCTTACTAAAACATCACCCCTCTTTGTTGTAGGTTGTACCTGCCTAATAAAATTGTAAAGCATAGACAACGGTTTTTTTGTAATAATGTTGCATCTCGGACTTAAAATGATTCTACACCATTTCTGCCGATATCTATCGTTTCGGCAGGAGAGTCAGTACAAACCCATCAATAATGCCCGCGGAGAGCTGCCCCCCACAGATCTTTCAATAACTTCTTTAAAAACAGTGTATATTGCACTCAAATAATGCTGATTAACAACGGTAACTTGCCCAATTTAAATTACATATTTTTACATAATTTACATATACCCATAGCTTATAATCTATAAAAGGCCATCACATTATACGAAAAAGTAGCTTCATTTCTTGAAAATTGCGGTTTCCCGGAGGGGGGTGATACCGTTGGCATGATATTAATAATCATGAATCCAACATTCATTTAAGGAAGAGGTGAAATACTTGAAAAAGTGGTTATCTTTCCTTGTTATGGCGGCATTAATCCTGTCCAGCATCCTGCCGGTTACGGCTGCCGACAATGGTACTATAAATGTTCCGGCAGTTATTGTGTATTGCAATGGGGAAGACGAAATCGGCCAACTGGTTGAAGCGGGCTTGGATATAGCCGGCATAGATTTGATCAACAATGTAGTTACCATAATAATGCACGAGTATGATAAAGAGTATCTTGAAGAAAACAATTTTACATATGAAGAGCTTAATACGGATAACTTGAATTCAACCACAGCAAAAACTCCTGAGAGCCTCAGCATCGCTTCCACCGCAAGAACAGATTATAGAACCTATGAGGAAGTGGAAACAGAACTCCAGGACATTGCGAATACATACCCCGAAATTGCAAAGCTTCATGTCATAGGCCGGTCCTACGAACAAAGGCCTATGTACGCTCTTGAAATCAGCTCCGCCCTTGGTATTGAAGATGGAAGACCTGAAAGTCTTTATGTTGCAACGCATCATGCCCGTGAATGGCCTTCGACTGAACTGGCAATGGATCTGGCACGGTACCTTACAGACAACTACAACGAAGATGCCAGAGTAACTTCCATAGTAAATGATATAAGGGTATGGATCATACCGCTGGCAAACCCCGACGGTTTCAATTATGCACGTACCACATACGACATGTGGCGAAAGACGAGGAGTTACGACGGTATAGATGACAGAGGAAATCCAAGCTATGGCGCCGATCCTAACAGAAACTACGGCTACAAATGGGGAGGTGCAGGTGCCTCAACCCTGATGAGGTCGGATACATACTGTGGAGTGAAGCCTTTCAGTGAATCCGAAATGGCAGCTATCCGTGATTTCTACCTCAAAAGGCATATTATTACCACAATTACCGGGCACACCTATGGGGACCTTATATTATATGCCTGGGGCTACAAGGGTGAGAAAATAAAAGACCAAAACATCATCGACCTGGCTGAAACATATGCCGGGTGGAACAATGCTACTCCACAGTCAGCCATTACTCTGTACCCCACAACTGGAGACCTTGTGGACTGGTCGTACGGAGCTCTTAGGAGCATAGCTTATTGCTTTGAGCTCGGCTATGAAGATGTGGGCTTCCACCCGCCATATGGGGGAATCACCTATGATGGACTGATTACTGACGACAGTGTATTAGGCATTTTAAGGGCAAAAGCCTTCGGAAACAGGTGTGAAACACCGGTACCGATAAATGATGCAACAGGCAGCCTGGTTGATTGCAGCTACGGCTATCCTGAAGACTACCCCGAAGATATGAGCGGTAAGATTGCATTGGTAAAAAGAGGCCAGACTGCTGGAGCACCTTCCTTCACATATAATGCCAAGGTCCAGAATGCACAGAATGCAGGAGCGGCTGGCGTAGTTATCTACAACAATACTGTTGGCACTGTGTCCACAAACCTTTCTATCAGAGGAGTAACAATCCCTGCAATAGGCATAAACGATGCTGACGGACAGAAGCTTGTGGAAAAGCTTGCTGCCGGCCAGGAAATAAGTGTGGAAATGAAATCACAAGCGCTTACAGGGGTTTTTCCATACTCTGAGCTCTGGGAGAGAAACCTTCCGGCATTACTGCACAGTATAGAACAGTCCAAGGTTCAATCAAGCCTAATATTTGGTGCGGTAACCGATAAGCGTACCGGCCAGCCTGTTGCTGCAAAGCTTGATATGATACACACCAATAACTATCCTTTATCCAGGTTGGATGAAAATGGCCGGGAGCAGTTGATTGAGGAAACCCTAAATACATCAATAAAAACAGACAACGGTTCATATAACTGGTATGTGCTGCCCAGCGAACAGCCTGAGATTGATTCGGCTCCTTATACCATAAATATAAGCGCACCGAACAGGTATGAAGAACAGTTTGAACTTGAAATCCTGAACTTTAATGAAACTCATGAATTAAATGCGGAGCTGCAGCCTTATGCGGAGGTGTTGGCTCCCGCAGACAGCAAAGAAAGCTGGAATCCCAATGCAACAATTCCATTCAAATTCCTGATCTTTGATAGGGACGGAAATCCTACCCTAATGGATAATGTATCAGTTAAACTTGTTTCCCAAGGAAATGTAGCAGCATCCTTTGTTGAAGGAAATAAACCGGATTCTGTGCGTTTTGATGAGGAGACCGGCTGTTACATCGTCAATATAAACGGGAATAAGCTGCAGCTTGAAGAAGGCAGCTATGATGTGGAAATACAATTCACAGATGCTGACGGACAGGTCAGAACCTATATGACAGAACTTCAGATTGCTGCAAATGGAACAGCAAAAAAAGCGGCATAAATTATAGCGGTATAGTAAAAAATATCCCTTGTAAACAATCCTTTAGGAGGTCCTAGCTTGAAAGTAGCAATCGTCGGTGCTGGTGTTACAGGACTATCATGTGCCCTGGAATTGGAGAGACATGGCATATATGCAGACTTGTTCGAAAGGGATAATTCAATCGGCTGGATTTGGCCTTCAGCTAACTATTGGCCAAGCCTTTTCTATAGAGACAAAGGAGATATAATTGAATATTTAAAGAGCAAATACAATATAATTATTAAGCCTTCCGGGGTATGTAAAACAATAATGCTGAAATCCCCTAATGAAACCGCTCGGATAAATGGCGATCTAGGTTATTTTATTACCAGGGGAAAAGGTGAGGATTCTATCGAACAACAGTTGAAGAGGGATTTAAAAAGGACGGTGTTATGTTTTAATAATAATGCTGATTATAAGAGACTCTCTAAGGAATATGACTGGGTTGTTGTGGCCACTGGTAATGATGCAGTCGCACGGGAATTGGAAGTTTGGGAGGAAGAAGGTATTGCCCGAGCAATAGGGGGTATAGTAGTAGGGAATTTCGACCCTCATACTGCATACCTCTATTTGAACACAAAATATGCAGGCTCGGGCTATGCAAGGATGGCACCTTTCAGCTCAACTCAAGCAGTTGTAAGTTTATTCACGATTGGCTGTGGTGAATTTGATATCCTAAAACAGTTTTCTGCATTCCTGTATAATGAAGGATTGACAAAGCTGGAGTTTTTATATAAAATGCTGCCCCAGCCCTTTACAACCGGAAAAGTCAGGAAATATAAAATTGGAAATATACTTCTTGCCGGCCGCTCCGCTGGATTAACTGAAAGGCTGGTAGGTGTCGGCGGACCCGAAGGAATTATGAGCGGTATCTTAGCAGCAAGAGCCATAGCTGAAGGTGAAGATTACACAAAGCAAATAAAAAAAATAAGAAAACATATAGAAAATGTGTCAAGTTTCCGAAAGGTTATTGAAAAGTTCAATAACGAGGACTATGACAAGCTGATTGCAGCTATTGACATAAAAGGAGTAAAAAAAATAATTTATAACACTAAAATAAATCACCCGGACATTATAGGCAGCTTGCTAAAACATGTAACAAAATAAGTATTTACCGGAAAAAAGCCGCAAGAAAATTATCTGGCGGCTTTTATCTCCTTTTGAATGATTATGCTTTTACTTTCCCCCGGCTTTGAAGCCAAAGCAAAGAATAACCCAATACCAATCCGTATACCAGATCAGCTGCAGCGTTTTCCAGTGCAGAGTTCAGGGGAATCCTGGCAAGATACGGCACCCTGAACAGCAAGGCAAGTGCATATATAAAAAACCAACCGGCTTCAGAAAATAAAACCGCTTTGAAAACAAGGTATTTCGTTCCTTTACCTATCAAATAATTAAAAATTATCCCCATTATTCCCAGAAACAACAGTGAACCTGCATGGGAAACCAGGTATTCAGACGTATTTCCTGGCGGTGCACCCAGCATAAAGTATCCGGCAAAATCAGAAAAGTGTAAGTTACCAAATCTGAAGATATCAATAAGCAGCCAGTCTGCAACCGTAGCAACTATACCCGCAATTATTCCGGCAACAAACCCATTCATTAGTCTATCATTCATAACTTTAATTCCCCTTTAATTAGCATTATAATATTTGATATACTAATATTCTTATCTTTACTGCGAATGTTATTCATGAATAATATTCAACTTACTTGTGCGAAATAATAAAACAGATTCATCGCTTTGTTAATATGAATGCACCATTCATTGCATAATTGTAAATGAAACCTTTGCCAGAAAGGATGGATTGAAATTAAGACTAAAGTTTTATCTCTGCTATTGCTATTTACCATAATTACTGCAATCACTTCATGCAGACCTGGGAATCCGGAATACAGGATAGATATGGTACCCCCTAGCGCCCCGAAGGAACAAAAACAGGAAATATCCCTGCGTTTTGGAGTCATGGCTGATTGCCGTGGATTGGATGAGGGAATCAATGAAAAGATTGTTAAAAAAACCCTTGAAGCTATAAAAAAAATTACGCCTCAGCCCTTATTTGCAGTAATGCCCGGTGACTTGGTTGAAGGTTCAGCCCAGTATACTGAAGTAAAGAAACAACTGCAAAAATTTAAAGATACAGTAACTGAATATTACCCTGCAAGCTTCTTTTTCCCCGGCTTCGGAAACCATGAAGCAATAGCCGGCGGAAATGGAGAACAAGCCTTCGAAGAAGTATTCACTGAAACAGAAGCAAATATAAATTATTTGGAGAGATATCACAAG
>JBLNDG010000048.1:0-7978 GCA_050261415.1 Caulobacteraceae bacterium
TTTTAACAGTGTGACCCTTATGATCACGCCAGCCCAAAATTAAGGAATGGCGTTAGTCTCCCTGTACTTGAGCATGCCATGCAGAACTAAAAAAATACCAACTTGAACGGAGAGATTGATTCGTGGTAACTACTGGTGCTGGACAAAAACGACCACATTACTTCTTTATAAGTAAGGTCTTTATCATCCGTCAAAATAGTTACCGTTCCACTTTTGGAAGCATTTGGCATCATCCCTTCAAGTGTGAGGATGTATTTGAATTTATAATCATGTAAATCTTTTGAACTTGAATCAAAAGCTCGATAATATCCGTCTATGTAAAAAAGATCCAGATAATAAGTCTTATCCTCCCATATATTTACTATGCGGATACTTGCATCTTTATTATTCGATGCATCCTGTATAAAGTTCTCCCATAGCTGTTCTCCACCGACTGCTTCTGAATTTACACGCACATAACAACCATCCTTTTTTGCTTGTTCGGCAGTATAATTTACAGGCAAATCTTTAAATCCCGTATAATTGCCGTCACTATCCAATTCAAAATGCAAGCCTGTGTTCGATGTCTTTGCGCATACCAAAATCAATAAAAGAATTAGAATGAAGTTACCACTGCAACTTTATTATATCCTTTACCTAATATCTCATCTATTACTATGCTGGCACGCTTATAAACATCTGCTCCGCATTCCCCTTTAGGATATGGTAAATTTTCTGTATGTTTTGCCCATTCATTTGCATAGTTCTTATGATTAATATACCTCTCTTCCAAGCTTAAGGTATCCCATTCCCCCATATCTATTTCCCTAAGCTCTTCTCTAACAACAATACCGGTATTAATATACTTGTTTATTATTTCTGAAGTCTGTATTACTCTTTTTAAATCACTTGAGTAAATTGCCTCTATATTGTATTCCTTTATTCTCCTACCCAATAACTCAGCTTGTCTTATACCCAAATCATTAATATCCTTATCAACTGACCCCTGGTATTTCCCATATCTGTTCAAGTTAGTTTGTCCATGTCTTAACAGATAAATATTCACTCAAGTACCTCCAATTCATATGCATTTCATTTCCTCCCATATGAAACCATGAGACCATGCACCTTCAAGAAGGATTTTTTCGTTTTTGTATCCGAGAAATATTGGGCTATATCCGTCTGCATTTTTATATATGCTTCAGCCTCACTCCTATCGCTGCCACGGTTCATAAACATTTCTATAATGCTTTTCCTTTCTGAATCATTCAGCAGTCTGTTCCATCCATTGATCAGCTTAAAATCCTGAACCAGTTCCTCATAATTGTCCATACTTGGATTAACATACACTAACTTGTCATCCATCCGTACATCAATATCACGCAACCCCAAATGCTCCATGTAAAACGGCATTCTCATTCCGATTGCATAATCCCGTTCTTCGCATTCCAGTTCCTTACGCCATAATTTATGAAAATCATAGGCGGTACATAAATAGTCATATTTTATTCCATCAAAATAGAAGCCTGCATTTTCAAATTCCCTGTTTATCTCAACACTTATTACAAGGCCGTTTTTCTTAACGGAATCTATCATGTTGGAAAGGACCTCCATCGGTCTGTTCATATGGCGCAAGCCTACCTGCAAAATTGCAATATCATACTTTTTATTTTGTTTAAATGAATACAGGTCCGACACCATGAATTTAACATTGCAGTAAGTACCTTCACAATTCTTCCGTGCCTCATTGACATAATGCTCATTGTCTATTCCTGTGTAAGTACTTCCCTCCGGTAACAAATCGAGAAACTTCATTCCCAGATAACCATCGCCGCATCTGAAATCAATAACATCAACCGGGGTCTCAATTTTCCATACATCCTTCACAAGGAACTTTAGATAATCATCATTCCGGATATACTTTCTGCTTACATGAAATCTATCACTCTTGCTGTTCCAGTTGTTACGGTTATCTGTATTCCTTGGCATATATTCCTGTTGGTCCAAGGGCTTTAACCCCAGGACTTCATCCACCGATACTTCAAAATATTCAGCAATACTTGGCAGCAATGCAATATCCGGCATTGTAACACCGGTTTCCCATTTGCTTACTGATTGAAATGATACACCCAATATTTCCGCCAATTCCTGCTGTCCAATACCTTTTTTTCTTTCTCAACTCTGCGATTTTAAGTTTAACTGTTGTCATATAAAGGCCTCCTTTTACTTGATAACTTAATGCTAACACTGGTATCCAGTCAAACCCATAACGCAAATTACGGATTCCTTCGCATTATAGTTGAGTTATGTAAGAGGCTCAAACTCCATTCCCATCAGTACATATTCTTCATCAAATCCGTTCTTTCGATAAAACCGCTGGGCAGCCAGATTCGTCTTTTCCGTTCCTACCTCAATTTCATCCAACCGCCTTGCCAAGGCCTCCTCCTTTGCCCTTTGAATCAGGCTATGTCCAATTCCCTTTCCGCGTTCACTATTAGTAATTATCAACTCATTAATAAGGGCTGTGCCCCCTTTGTGAAAAACCGTCCTATAGAATATTATTGAAATAAACCCAACCACTTTCCCCGAAACCTCAGCAACCAGGTTTAAGTATATTTCAGGGAACTTCTCCATCTCCAAAAATATAGTCCGGACATTTTCCGGTTCAATCTGGTCACCGCCTGATGCAACCTCTTTCAGTTCATTCATTAATAATATTACCTCTGGTAAATCGTCCAGTTTGCATTCTCTTATTTCTACAACAGACATTATTACAACACCCTCTCTATACAATTTTTGCTGACGCTCACAACTATCTATATCTTACGGCACACCAGTAATGCATGTAAACTATATCCAATGAGTGACGGTTCTGTACAGGTTCTCAAATGGTTTTCAACCCAGGGGCGGTATTCCTCTTCATCAGAACTTTCGATTGTGTCTTTAAGCAAATAGCCTATGCCGTCTGTTGCAACATTCGTGACAGATTGAACATTGTAATCCGACAGCATGCGCTCCACATCTCTTGAAGTTGTAAAATAGAAATTATCACTATCATCCTCATAAAAATGCCCCACATCGATTATATTCCTGCTTGCCTCGTCCTTGATAAAGTCTTTATCACTTTTGAACTGATACATAAATGCAGCATGCTTATTCAGATAAGCTATTGCCAGAACACCGTCCTTCTTGAGTACCCTGATGCATTCACTTATACATTGCCTTCTGTCTTTATCCGTACTCAGGTGGTAAATCGGCCCCATACAAAGCACTACATCAAAGCTTTCATCATCAAACCTCGTTAAGTCGCGTCCATCACCAATTGCGGCTTCAACATCGCCCTTGCAGTTCAGTTTACCAAGCTTGTCCTAAATGATACTCAGATTATATGGAACATATTCCAGGGCATACACAGAATGTCCCTTTTCAGCAAAGTAAACAGAATACCTTCCTGTTCCGGCTCCAACATCCAAAATCCTTGATTTGGAATTTATAAATTTATCCAATACATGGATAGTGGTAATGAATTCTACCTTGTGTGTTTTGTCCTTTGCCAACCTGGTATCTTCAGAATAGTTCTCATAGTGGCTAAAGAGCTTATCCATCGTTATCACTCCGATATAAATAATATAGAACCTATTTGGTAAATCATCTCGTGAAATATATATTATAGAATATTGGCTTATGCAGCAATTCCCTTTTCTTTGTGAGGAAATGTGCTTTCAAAAACAGCGAATTATCCTGGTTTACTTCAAAAACAGGATCTTCACAAAACCGGCCTTTCACTTTTTCCAACGCCTTGGGGCACAATTCCAATGCCAAAAGGGCAACCGCAAACTTGCCGTCTGCTGTTTTAATATCGAATTTTTCAGCGCACCGAAAGCCAAATCTGCTATAGTATCTTGGATCTCCATAAATGCAGACATCAGTATAGCCCATATTTCGCGCCTTTTCCAGTGAATATCTTATCAAGGCATTTCCAACCCCCTGCTTTTGAAACGAAGGCAGGACACTGACAGGTCCTAAGGTTACAATCTCGTGTTGGATGTTTGGTTCATCAATAATGACAGACCGAGTATAGGCAATATGCCCGATAATTTTCACTTCCATCTCTGCAACTAGGATAACCAAATCCCTGATTATTTTATGCTTGCAAAAGCTTACGCTTGAATATAACTTTATATATACCGCAGCCTATCAGTGAGCCTATAAGATTTAATATAATATCATCAACATCAAAAACTCCAACCTTCAATATCAGCTGCATAAGCTCTGCAAAAAGAACAATAAACAATGATATTATCAATGCAGTCTTTATACTGCTTTTTTCTCGTTGCAGCGAAATAAGCAAAAAACCAAGCGGTATAAAAACCAGTATATTACCAAAAAGGTTATATACCCAAACGATAAGGTCATATTTTGAATAACCGGTTATTAAACTGTATATGGTTTTCAGGGGAACCAAATTATACTCGTATGTTTTGCTTTGTACTCTGAAAAAGTTGCTGTAAGCGTAGAAAAACATCCTCCAGAATAAAAAAGCCAGGTATATTATTAGCGATACCGGTTTGGCAATATAGCCGATACCAGTATTCTTATGGTGTCTTTCATCCATGCTTTCGTATCTCACTTTCAACAAAAGAATAAACATATCTTATATCAGTAAGTTTTCTGATTTTCATCATCGCTCCTCCATAATAATACTAACATATAACTCTGTCTCACCTTAACATATCTGTAATTTTAATTTCCGGATGATGGTACTTTACACCATCAGCCCTGCTCCAATGATGAATTGCATTATTCGGGCACCATTCGTCACATGCAAAGCACATCTCGCACCTATGCTGCCATTCCGGTTTTTTATCGACAATTATAATGTTATTTACAGGGCATACTTTTGCACAGGTTCCGCAGCCGTTACATTTTGCATCTACGATGATGCTCTTATCTGTCAACGGAATCAGTTCGTAGTATTCCAATTTGGAATCCATTGGCTCCTTTGCTTTTTCCTTCAGGGCGTTTGTTACTGACTGCCGCATCACCCTAAATAACGGCGTCATCAGTATGATAAACAGAATTTTTGCAAGTTTATATTTGGTGCCTCTTCTTTTTATGATGCGATTACAAATATCATCAATTTTAATTTTGCTTCTTTTAATTATAACCTCCTGATCCTTGGTTATAGGAATAGGAATATGGTCATAGTCCAAGTTGTTCATCGGAAGCTTTACTGAATACTCAGCCGATAGCTTTCCTCCGCAGTATCTTATTATCTGTTTTAGTTTATTTAATGATGGTAGTGCATTAACACATTCATACCCTCCGCAAGTGCAAACTGCAAAAATATGTATCAATTCAATATTGGCTATTTTTTTAACAAATCTCTCTACAATAAGGGGCAGGCCAAATAACAGGGCTAAGTATGACGGGAAGACTATCCCTATATTTTCAGCATCAATTTGTATTTTGTCCATAGACATAACTTTGGGGATGGATATCAACTCCGCATTAACTTTCTGTGAAATATACTTCTGTTGCAGCATATGAGTTTCCTGTCCCAGAAAAATAGTATATTTTTATACCCATTATTTGAACCCCCTTTTACATTACCATACTTTTGACCATTTCTCACGGTGGCAAACCATCTCAAAACCAATTCTGTTGTAGAATTCACCAGGACCGCCAAAGTGCAATCTCCATAATAATTCCCTTTCATTCCAGCCAATGCACTGATTCAACGCAGTGCCTTAGGCTAAACTATACTTTGTCCCCCTGTTAAATCTATCAATTAAGGTTGCATATGTCATAAGCCTCATAAGTGAAATTAGCTAGCGAGACCAATCTTTTAACATATTCTTTTGATCCCAAAATATGAATCTCAGTATCTGTGAAATTAACTCTAATTCTATCAATCCATATGCCAAATGAAAACACAGATTTGAAAACAATGGCATCATCATGCTCTGATTCAATCTTCCAGTTCATTCTTTGCATAGTATCTTTTACTTTCTGTATGTCACCGAGTCTATCGTCTATTCTGATTGCTTTCTTGATATATAGGTAATCTGAAAGCTTCATCAATGAAAGTAAAAATGATATAGCTATTAACGAAGTAAAACTATATATTTCATAATCCCTGAAAAATGCAATATGATAAAGCCTTTTAAATGATATGATAATTATATTTATAGATGCTAGAACTATAAAGTGTGAGAGTAAAAGTTTTATGAGAGTAAATATTCGATTCTTTCCACTTATACTCATATTAATATAAACCTTCTTTGTAACGTCATTTAGGTTAATCTGATTCTCGATACGTAACCTAATAGCAAATCAAGGCATCTTTCATATAACGCTCCGAGTATATGAAAACGTTCTTATTTCTTTACTAACTTTGATTTAAGTTCTTCCGTAGGTCCGGGATATTGGCCTTCTCCAGCACAGCGGCTTCTGCAACCCAAGACATACCTACTACATGTCCAACCCTATGTTCCGCAGCGTGCGCGTTTTATTAGGCCCAGACCGTCCCTGACTTCAGCAGTTGGTACGTATGCCGGCATTCTTGTAGAAGCTTCCTATTTGCTCATTCCTTGTATTAAATTATCATAAAAACCTTCCTTATCAGTCCATTCAATCAAGTCTATCTCAAAACCGTCAGGGTCTTTAATGTAAAACTGCCGAGAAAACTGCTTGACGATAACTTGTACTCCCGGTTCAACGTAACCCTTCAATTTCAATTCTTCGAGAGTTTCATCAACCTTTTCGACCGAATATCCGATATGCCTGAAATTCTCATCTTTTCCCGTAAAGCTTTCTTTTTCGGAAATAAACAACTCATGACCGAAGCCTTTGAGAATTGCATAATTCATTCCGCTTTCCTTCTTACCTCTGTCGATAAGTTCATAGCCAAGCACATCCCGGTAAAATCCTATGAACTTATCAACATCGGAAACATATCTATTCAAATGATCAATACACGGTTTCATATTCTATTCCCCACAAAATATTTATTTTCGTGCTCTTCAACCCAAGGCACGTACGCTTCTTGCTCCAGCCCTCCGTGTCGCAGCATGAGTGCTGTGCTAAAAGATGTTAGTGGCCCCGCAAAGCCTTACTCCGGTAAATCCGGACTATCCTAAATATAATTTCATTTTTTCTTTAAGATAAGGTAATGCCTTATCAAAATCATTACCATACCTGCTAAATGAACCTGCCTTCATAAATTCAAATCCGGCTTGTAATTATATTCCTACAGCGCGATAACTCCATGTTTGAGTGTGTAGAAAAGCATCTCTGTCTCCCTCAATCTCTAACATTCTTCTTATACCTTCAAATACGACTGCCTTGCCTAAACCTATCCCCTGATATTCAGGCTTTACTGCAACCCATTCTAATGTGGGATCGCACCGCGCGCCAGTGTAATTCCACCAAGATGTAACAGTACCTACCTTCTTCCCATCACTTGTTTGAATGAAGATTGTGCGCTGCTCCACTTCACCTGGATATGTAAGATAGTTCTTCTGAAAATAATCTAAAGCTTCAGATATACTGTCAAACTCCCCTACAGAAGTCTCAATCTTAGCCCAATCTGTTTCCGAATCGGTTGTAAAAGGTACAAATGAGTATCCTTCTGGAATAACATACTGTGGAATAGGTGTTCCCGGTTTACGGTGCATAACTATATTAAAATATGGAATTGTTTTATCTAGCATCTTATTCTCTCCTTTAGTCCTCATCGCATATCTGTCGAATCAAACTCTACAGCGGCAAGCGGCAGTATGGATGCTCCAGCTCAGGATTACTTATATTTGAATATTTAAGCTATTTCATATATCGCAATATATTATCGAGATGTAATTTAAACTCCTCTACAAAAAGCAATAATAGAAATGTCGCTGCTCAGCCTGTTTGACCGCATATTGCTTACAATTCATGACCATTACTTTTGCTCATTTATCCTGTCCGGGAATAATCCCAGACAGGATTTTTAACTACC
>JBLNDG010000049.1:0-33956 GCA_050261415.1 Caulobacteraceae bacterium
ATATATGTAAAGAGCAGGTGTAGGTGTTTCATGCTCCAGAAAGCAACAGCCTTTTAACATAATGGACGTAAGTTCTTTGAAAGGCACTGGAATATGCATCAGAAAATCAACTGTGCAATTATATCAACACTATTAAGGAGGGAAGAGTGTGGAAGGATACGATGTATATCGCGATATAGCTGAAAGGACTGAAGGGAGTATTTACATAGGAGTTGTAGGACCTGTTAGAACTGGAAAATCTACATTTATAAAGAGATTCATGGATTTACTTGTACTGCCGAATATAGATAACGAGTTCAAACGGGAAAGAACTCGGGATGAACTCCCACAAAGTGCCAACGGAAAGACAATTATGACCACTGAGCCCAAATTTGTGCCAAATGAACCAATTGAACTCACATTAAGGGATAATGCAAAATTCAAGGTAAGGCTGGTAGACTGTGTAGGTTATTTGGTAGAGGGTGCATTGGGACACATGGAGGATAGCGCGCCGAGAATGGTCAACACACCATGGTTCGAAAACCGCATACCTTTTGAAGAAGCAGCTGAAATAGGAACCAGAAAGGTAATAGCTGATCATTCCACTATTGGGCTGGTTATTACAACGGACGGTTCAATTACCGATTTGCCAAGAAGAAGCTACATAGAGGCAGAGGAACGGGTTATTAAGGAACTCAAGGAACTGGATAAACCATTCATAATAATCCTGAATTCTGCAAAGCCGAGAGCACAGGAAACTGTAGAATTAAGAGAAGCCCTTGAGACCAAATACAATACTCCGGTCATGATAGTGGACTGCCTGAAAATGGAGATGGATGACCTGGATACAATTCTGGAAAAAGTGCTTTTCGAGTTCCCTGTGAGAGAATTGAATTTCCACATGCCTCGTTGGATGGATACTTTAGAATTGGAGCACTGGCTCAAACAAAGCATAGTCGGGAATATAAGAACCAACATCTGTGAAGTGAATAGAATAAGGGATATCGATGACTCAGTAAGAAGGTTTGACGGTGCAGAGAACATTCAGTCTGTAGAAGTATCTGACATGCGCCTTGGGGAAGGCGTAATAAATATCACAATCAGTTTGAATGAAGGTTTGTTCTACAGAGTTCTGGGTGAAGTATCCGGATATGAATTGGAAGGTGATTATCAGCTTATTTCACTGGTAAAAGAATTGGCACAGTCAAAGCGGGAATATGATAAAGTTAAACAGGCATTAAATGATGTAAAAGAATTTGGTTATGGCATGGTAGCACCATCTGTAGAACAGATAAAGCTCGAAGAACCGGTAATAGTCAAACAGGGAAGCAAATTCGGTGTCAGACTCAGGGCCAGTGCTCCATCACTTCATATAATAAGGGCGGATATCGAAACCGAGATTGCTCCTATAGTGGGAACAGAAAAACAGAGTGAAGAGTTTATCAGATATTTTATGGAGGAATTTGAAAACAATCCCCAGAAGATTTGGGAATCGAACATGTTTGGAAAGTCTTTGTATGATATGGTGAAGGAAGAACTGCAAGGCAAACTGTACAAAATGCCGGATGACATACAAAACAAGCTGCAGCTTACATTGCAGAAGGTTGTTAATGATACCAGGGGCAGCCTGATTTGTATAATAATATAGAGTGATAAGTTTATGAAGGTGCTCACCGAACCAAAGGTTTGGAGCACCTTTTTTATGCCCTGCTATTTCCTGCCTTCCTTCTTACTGTCCCTTACGGTGCTGTCGGATGCCTGGGTTGAAATGGAGTCGGTATACGGGGTCCTGGTAGTTTCATTTCTGCCCTCGTCAATATGTCCGGTGCTGCTTGCATCATGCGCCGGCTTGTTCTTTTTATTCATCAATGGTTACTCTCCTTTCTATATGTTAAATGCGCACTAACGTGCGCGGCAATAGGCGATTGGCAATAGGCAACAGGATTCCAGGGATGGGCTTCGAAGTCCGGCTTGAACCCATCGCCCATTGTCTGATGAATGCGTAGCATTCTATATATGTTATTATTCTACATCTGTAATTTTTTTTATTCAGATTACTTACTGCAGCACCGGCAAAAAAATTTTATTTTTTATGAAACAAATTGCAGACAAGAACAGTATATAATTATGAGATGGATTTTTTAATAAATAGGAGCGGGATAGCAAATGAGCCATAGAAGAAGATGGGAAAATGAATGGGATGATTTTAATCACAACAGGGGGAGACATTGCTGTCATGGAGGCGGTTTTCCGCTGGTAGGACTAGTTTTTGGAATAGTATCTTTTGCAATGACATTAGCATTTAAGATCGTTGAGGTTGTCTTTCAGGTTCTCTTTGGGCTGCTTTCCGGAATCGGGAATACCTCCGGCAAATCCGGAAAAGAATCCGGGCAGAATGACGGTAATTCCGGTGCCCAAGACATGCAGGAAGTCAAATACACAATTAATGACATAAAGGATGAAACCGCGAAAAATAAGGCAGATATAAGGAAAAACAAAGGTTATGCAAGTAATGTAAAGGAATTCAAGAAGACTGATGAGCCAAAGACAGGAACAGACCGTAGGCCGGCAGAAAACAATCAAACAGCCAAAGAGGAACACAGCAAGGATATATATGTAATACTCTTCATACTTACAGTAATACCCGGAATAGTGGCTTTAGCCATGGGGAAACCGCTTTACGCAGGAATTATCGCTGCGGCAGGCTTTGGATTGATGCTTGTTACAGGTGTGATAATTGGTATTTCAAAGAGCATGAGTAAGAAGGCTGCTGAGGCCAAAGCAGAAGAAACTGTGGAAGAGGATAAGGAAGAGAACTCAGTTGAAAAGCTTATAAAAGAGGCTTTTGACAAGCTTTGTGAAATAAGAAAGGACATTGATAAGGTAGAGGATTCTGTTATCAAAGACAGAATAGAAGCGATATGCTATACCGGAGAAAAGATAATAGGCGAGGTTAGAACCAATCCTGAGAAGCTGACCTATGTCAGGAAGTTCTTTTACTATTACCTTGATGCTTTCGGGGAGATAGTGAAGAAATATCTTAAACTGTCCAAGTTCGAGGAATCATCTGAAGAAGTAGGAAAGCTGGTTTTGGAAACAGAAAAATCCTTCGGTGATATTGAAGCAATATTTAAAGAACTGTGTGAAAAGCTGCTGGAGAATGATATGATGAATCTTAAGGCCGAGCTGAATGTAATAAAGAACAGCAATTAGCATGCTGCCAAACAACATTAACATAGTAATAAGCAAAAATATTTGTGTAATATAGTATTTACAGAATAAAACATAAAAGTTATAATATAAATGAAAACAGAATATGAAGTAGTCTTCAGGGATGGGTGAAATTCCCTACCGGCGGTAAAGCCCGCGAGCTGATGAGGTTAGGCTTCATTGGCAGATCCGGTGAGATTCCGGGGCCGACAGTACAGTCTGGATGGAAGAAGGTATATTAGCAATATTTCCCTGGCATTGCCGGGGTTTTTTGTTGGTAGGGATAAAGTCGATTGTCCGGCCCTGAAGTTATTTTGCTTCAGGGCTTTGTTTTTTCCTCAAATGGGGATACTAACCAATAATATGTCATGCGCTGGGAGTGATGTCTTTGGAAGATAGTTTTTACATGAAGAGAGCTATAGAGCTTGCGGGGAGGGGGTACGGGACCACAAACCCCAACCCTCTTGTAGGAGCAGTAATAGTGAAAAATGGAGCTGTTATAGGTGAAGGGTGGCATGAAAGGGCAGGATGCCCCCATGCTGAGATAAACGCAATAAATAATGCAACAGAGGATGTAGAAGGTTCTACCATATATGTTAACCTGGAGCCCTGTTCCCATTTCGGGAGAACTCCTCCGTGTGCCGCCGAGCTGGTAAAAAGAAAGTTCAAACGTGTTGTTGTGGCAATGGAAGACCCGAATCCCCTGGTATCCGGGAAAGGCATCCAATTACTGAAAGAAAATGGGATAGAGGTAACTGTAGGGATAAACAGGCTTGAAGCATTGATGCTTAATGATATATTCATAAAATACATAAGCAGCGAAACGCCTTTTGTACTTTTAAAATCAGCCATGACCCTTGATGGTAAGACGGCTACAAGAACAGGTGACTCCAAATGGATAAGCGGCGAAGCTTCGAGAGAATATGTGCACCGGTTTAGGAACCGGTATTCCTCCATACTGGTGGGACTTAACACGGTGGTAAAAGATAATCCCGAACTTACTGCAAGGCTTGAAGGAGTAAAGAACAGAAATCCTGTAAGGGTGGTTATTGATTCGTTGGGTAGGATTCCTGATGATGCAAGAGTGTTGGATACTGATGAACATAAAAGGACAATTATTGCTACTACAACAGCAATTCATAGGGATAAGGCTGAACTGCTTAAGAGTAAAGGCATAGAGATAATTGTAACAGATGCACCGGATGCAAGAGTAAATATTGAACAGCTTTTGAAGGAGCTTTATAAGATGGGAATTGACAGCCTAATGGTTGAAGGAGGGGGCACAACGGCAGCTTCATTTCTTGAAGCCGGGCTCATAGACAAAGTGGCATTGTTTATTTCACCGGTAATCATAGGCGGCACTGCAGTACCGACACCGGTAATGGGGTCAGGAGTAGATTATATCAGGGATGGATATAGATTAAAACACCAGAGTGTCACTATTATTGACAGGGATGTATTGGTAGAGGGCTATATTAATGTTCCTTGGAAGGAGTGATGATTTGTGTTCACAGGGATTATTGAAGAAGTGGGAACCATTCGGGGAGTTACCAGGGGAGAGCGGTCAGGAAGGCTGGCTATAGGCTGCAGTTATGTATTGGAGGATACAGCAGTGGGGGACAGTATAAGCGTCAATGGGGTTTGCCTGACTGTTACAAGCCTTTCTGAAAAAAATTTTGAGGCTGATGTCATGCCCGAAACAATGCGTGCTACCAATCTGAAATACCTGAAACCGGGAGACAGCGTGAATCTGGAAAGGGCGCTTTCTCCGGTAAGGAGGCTGGGCGGGCATATCGTATCCGGTCATATTGACGGCTTGGGCAGAATCAGCGAAATAAAAAAGGAGGACAATGCAGTATGGTTCACTATTGAAGCGGACCGAGGAATATTGAAGTATATAATTCACAAGGGTTCAATTGCAGTTGACGGCATAAGCCTTACCGTGCAGCAGGTGGATGAAAGATCATTCAAGATTGCAGTAATACCGCATACCGGGGATTACACCACACTTCCTGCAAGGAAGGTTGGATACCAGGCAAACCTTGAATGTGACATAATAGGCAAGTATGTGGAAAAGCTGACAGCCTGGGAGAAAAGGCGGGATAAAAACAGTATCACAATGGAGTATTTGATTGAAAATGGTTTTTAGGAGGAGAGTATTATGTTCAGCAAAATTGATGAAGCATTGGATGATTTAAAAAAGGGCAGTATGGTAATAGTTGTGGACGATGAAGACAGGGAAAACGAGGGAGACCTCTTGATGGCAGCCGAAAAGGTTACTCCCGAAGCTATAAATTTCATGGCTACGTATGGGAGAGGGTTAATATGTGTTCCTCTTGAAGGGAAGCGGCTTGACGACCTGAAAGTGGAACAGATGGTGGAAAGGAACACGGATTCAAAGGAAACGGCCTTTACGGTTTCGGTTGATGCAAGGGGTGTAGCCACAGGAATTTCAGCTTTTGAAAGGGCAAAAACGGTAAAGGCACTTGTGGATCCTGGTACCAAGCCGGAGGATTTGACGAGGCCGGGTCATATTTTCCCGTTAAAAGCCAGAAGGGGCGGAGTACTTCAAAGGGCAGGGCATACCGAGGCGGCAGTGGACCTTGCTAGGATGGCTGGATTATACCCCGCCGGGGTAATATGTGAGATTATGAAAGACGACGGAACTATGGCGAGACTTCCGGACCTGCTGGAATACTCAAAAAAGCATCAGTTGAAGATTATAACCATAGCAGATTTAATCAACTATAGAAGACAGAGCGAAAAACTTGTGACCAAAGCAGCGGATGCATTTTTGCCGACAAAATACGGTGAATTCAGAATTGCAGCTTATGAAAGCATAATAAACGGGGAGCATCATGTCGCACTTATAAAGGGCGATGTGAATACAAACGAGCCTGTCCTGGTAAGGGTTCATTCCGAATGCCTTACAGGAGATGCGTTTGGTTCACTGAGGTGTGATTGTGGAGAACAGCTGGCGGAGGCGGCAAGGATGATCCAAGAGGAAGGCAGGGGCGTTCTGCTCTATATGAGGCAGGAAGGCCGGGGAATAGGACTTGTGAACAAAATCAGGGCGTATGAACTTCAGGATACCGGGGTAGATACTGTTGATGCCAATCTGATGCTTGGTTTTCCGGCGGATTTGAGGGATTACGGAATTGGAGCACAAATATTAAAGGATTTAGGAGTCAAAAAGATAAGACTAATTACAAATAATCCAAAGAAGCTCAAAGGTCTGTCAGGGTATGACCTCGAAATAGTAGAAAGAGTGCCGATTGAAGTTGGCTATAACGCTAAAAATGAAAAATATTTGCATACCAAGAAGGAAAGAATGGGGCATATGTTACAGAATATATAACAGGAGGTAAGAATATTGAAAGTTTATGAAGGGAATCTTTTAGCAGGGAATAAAAAATTTGCTGTAGTTGTAGGAAGGTTTAATGAGTTTATAGGTAATAAGCTGCTGTCCGGCTGTGTGGATGGGTTAAAAAGGCACGGTTGCAGTGAGGAAAATATAGAAATCACTTGGGTTCCGGGAGCCTTTGAAATACCACTAGCTGCCCAAAAGCTTGCACGAACCGGAAAGTACAGCGCTGTAATATGCCTGGGTGCTGTTATAAGGGGAGCCACACCTCATTTTGAGTATGTAAGCAGCGAGGTATCCAAGGGGGTAGCAAAGGTAACTCTGGATACAGGCATTCCGGTAATATTCGGTGTACTTACTACAGAAAGCATAGAGCAGGCTATTGAAAGGGCAGGGACAAAATCAGGGAATAAAGGCTTTGATGCAGCTTTGACTGCCATAGAGATGGCAAATCTGCTGGAAACAATAGTATAGAAAAAGCACGGCGCAGGCCGTGCTTTTTCTATTTCAAGTTTTCAGGATTCAATACTTCCAGTTCCTTGAGTACAAATCTGCCATCTTTTCTGATAAGCACATCGTCGAACCAGATTTCTCCTCCGCCGTATTCCGGTGTCTGTATGCATACGAGATCCCAATGTATAGCTGACTTATTGCCGTTGTAGCATGTGTCGTATGAGCTGCCGGGGGTGAAGTGGAAGCTGCCCATGATTTTTTCATCGAAGAGTGTATCCTTCATTGCCTTTACTATATAAGGATTTACTCCGATTGCAAATTCACCTACATACCTTGCACCCTCATCAGTGTCGAATACCTTGTTTATTCTTTCGTTGTCGTTTGATGTTGCGTTTACTATCTTGCCGTCTTTGAACTCAAGCCTGATGTTTTCATAGGTATAACCCTGATATTCGGCAGGAGTGTTGTAGGTTATATATCCGTTTATCGAATCCTTTACAGGAGCCGTATAAACTTCACCGTCAGGAATGTTTGCTTCACCGTCGCATTTGATTGCAGGCAGCCCTTTGATTGAGAAGCTTAAATCAGTGCCATTGCCTTTGATTCTTACTTTATCTGTTTTATACATAAGTTCAGCCAGCGGGTCCATTGCCTTGGACATTTTTGCATAATCCAGAGTACATACGTTAAAGTAGAAATCCTCGAATTGTTCCGTACTCATATTTGCCATTTGTGCCATTGCCTCATTCGGGTATCTCATTACGCACCATTTTGTATTTGGAACTCTTATATCAGAGTGTACCGTCTTTGACCATTTGCTCTGGTATAAATTCATTTTTTCACTTGGAATATCGGACCATTCCGATGAATTATACGCGCCTCTTATTCCTATGTATGCCTGCATATCTTTCATACGTGCTGCTTCATAGCCGGCTGTCTGGGACATATGCTCGGCATTTGTTCCCCTTATCAGTTCCCTCATTATTTTCCTGTTTTTTAATGTAAGGAATGGTTTGCCGCCCAGCCTGTAAGCCTCTTTTATGAGTTCAGCGGCGAGATCCTCACCGGAATCATAAACTTCAATAAGTACATTTTCTCCGGCTTTCAGCTTAACTGAATAATTCAACAGTATTTTTGCCAGTTTTTCTACTCTAGGATCTTTCATATATATAGCCTCCTACATTTTTATGATTTGATTTCCATAATAATGAAATTATATCACAATGGAAAAATGAAAAAAATACATTTTTTACTTAAGATTCTCAGGGTTCAGGACCTTCAACTCTTTGGGCACAAACCTTCCATCCTTTCGTATGAGAACGTTGTCAAACCAAATTTCACCGCCGCCGTATTCTGGTGTCTGTATGAATACAAGGTCCCAATGGATAGCGGATTTGTTTCCGTTGAAGCATTCGGCATAGGAAGCACCTGGTGTAAAGTGGAAGCTTCCCATGATTTTTTCATCAAATAGTATATCTCTCATAGGCTTTACTATGTACGGGTTTACACCAAGCGCGAATTCTCCCACATAACGAGCACCCTCATCAGTATTGAAAATTTGGTTGATAGCTTCTGAATCGTTTGCCGCAGCCTTCACTATCTTTCCATCCTTGAATTCCAGCCTGATATTATCAAAAAGCTTTCCGCCGTATTCTGAAGGTGTATTGTAGGTTATATATCCATTGACAGTATCCTTTACAGGAGCGGAGTACACCTCACCATCCGGTATGTTCCTTAGGCCGTCACATTTTATAGGAGGAAGTCCTTTGATAGAGAAGGTTAAATCCGTATCAACCCCTGTTATTCTTACCTTATCAGTCTTTGACATGACTTCAACCAGGGGATCCATGGCTCTTGACATTTTTCCGTAATCCAGATTGCATACATTGAAATAAAAGTCTTCAAATTGTTCCGTACTCATATTTGCAGACTGTGCCATTGATTTTGTAGGGTAATTAACAAGGCACCATTTTGTGTTCGGCACTCTTATATCCAATTGCACCGGCTTTATCCAATCTGTCCTGTATATACCCATCTTTTTTCCGGAAACCCCGGTAAATTCTGTTGCATTATATGCCCCTTTAATGGATATGTATGCATTCATATCCTTCATTCGCGCTGCTTCATACTGTGCCACCCGGGATATATGCTCCGGATATGTTCCTATAAGCATTTCTTTAAGAAGCTTTCTGCTCTTGATTGTCACAAAGGGCTTTGCACCTATCGCGTATGCCTCTCTCACCAGTTCCACAGCCAGGTCTTCCCCGTCATCAAGGAGTTCTATTAAAAGATTTTCACCCTGCTTAAGGTTTACAGAGTAATGCAAAAGGTTCCTGGCCATTTCCCTTACTCTTTGATCTTTCATTCTAACCCTCCTGTACTATTTTCAAATATTGCTGCCATATTATTATATATCATACATATGAAATTAGACAATTATAAAATAAATTTATATAAATATTATAGACCTTTCTTATATTTTTGTAAAGCAAAGGCTAAGATAATAAATATTGTGAAATCTGTAAAAGCTAAAAGAAATTAGACATTCTCCGGGAGATGAAGATATGGGCACTCTTGAAAATGCCTACGGCAAAACCTTCAGAACAATCCTGTGGTTGGTAAATCCCCTCAAAAAACTGTTCAAAAAGACATTGTGCGAGGTACATGTTTTTATAAATAAGAATGGGGTAAACATACTGAAGAATGATGGCTACGGTGATGCTTACGATTTTTTTTATGCAAATCTCAAATGTCTTAACGAAGGTGTTGTTTGGGCAGATCAGGATTTTAAAAGCAGGGAGCACTTTTACAACCCCTATACCCATAAGGGATTGTACGGCTGCAAGTCTTCCATGCAGAGATTCGGCAGGTATTACAGATATGCACTTGTCTACTGGGACTGCGGGGATAAAGATAAGGCAATGTTTTACCTGGGTGCTGCAGTGCATCTTATACAGGACTCAACAATCCCCCAGCATGGAAGCGTGAACCTCCTGAAAAGGCATAAAAGCTATGAGGGTTGGATATATGAGGTTTATGATGATTTTGAGCATTATACTGTAAGCAGCGGAGGCTTATATTATGAAAACCCATACGAGTATATCGAGAAAAATGCAAAAACAGCGATAGAAGCTTATAGAAGATACAAGCTGATAAGAAACCCGGAAGACAGGTTTTTTAAAATAGCCAACTTGACTTTTCCACTTGCCCAAAAGACTACGGCGGGATGCTTACTGAACTTTTATAAGACAATAAATGAGTGACTTTATGCATATTAATATAATTTCTGCTCACTCTAAAAGAAGTCAAATTAATGGCAGGAGATGATAGAATGGCAGATGAGAATATCAGCAGGGAGGCCGAAAGGAATATTAAACAATTTGAAATCGGGCAGAAAGTAAAAGTAAATCAAATGTTCGATGATAACAATGAATATGTTGTGGTGGACAAAAAAGCCCATCCCAGCAGGTCTGCAATTGATTATACCCTGGTGCTTTCCCAATATGCTTCGGATTATAAGAACAACAGGGATGGCTTTGATGAGGATCAAAGCAGGCTTTTCTTTGACAACAAGATGGTAGGCTACTGCAATATTACCGGAGATGCGTATTTTGACGGCGACAAGGCGGAGGGAAGGTTGACTCCGGTTTAGGAGTACAAGGTAATCAATATTTTCTCTTGGTTGATATAGTGCCAGTGTAAAAGCCATGAATTTCAACGGAATACTATTATATGAAATTCATGGCTTTGCATATAATTGTGCAAAAATATTTTGTGATAAATAACATTATTTTACAGCTTTCTTTATGGATAAAACAAGAACCAAAAGAAAAAATAATACAAGAAACGGAGGTAATTTCATGACGGTAGCTTCTCAGGTAAAGCAGGTATTAGCTACTTTGAAAGGAAGTCAAGGTACTCTTAGATTATATGCGGCTCAGACAATTGATGAAGAAACAAAATCGGTATATAACGAAGCTTTGGAAACAACTGAAGAAATAATAAAGGACCTGGAAAAAAAGCTTGCTACTTTGGAATTTCAAGAACCACAATACAAAGGAAATTAAGCGGGGGTGAGAAAATGCAAACATGGATACAGGTATTGGTTAGGTCAATTTTGTTGTTTTTTATATCACTTATTTTAGTAAGGCTAATGGGAAAGAGGAACATATCCCGGATAGCTCCTTTTCGTTTTGCAAATTATATTGTCATTGCTGTGCTTGCTGCTCTTATATCGGCAAATATCATTACCAATACAATGTTGGGTATTATTGCTCTGGGGGTTTGGGTAGTGCTTCCCATAGCTTTGGATTATTTATCAATAAAAAGCAAATTGGTTCATGACTTAGTTTTCGGGAAAGAAACTGTATTGATAAAACACGGAAAAATCATGGAAGAAAGCCTTCAGCGTGCAAGGCTTACAGGCGAAGAACTATTGAGAGAAATCCGGTACAAGAATGTATTTAACCTAGCAGATGTAGAATTTGCAGTTATGGAGATAACGGGAGATATCAATGTGCTCCTAAAGTCGGATAAAAAGCCTGTAACTGCCCACGATTCAGGGACAAAAGTTGCGCCACTATCTGAACCTCAAACGGTTATACTGGATGGAAATATACTTAATGAAAGCTTGTCTTCTCTAGGCTTGAATAGGGAATGGCTGGGAATAGAGCTGGAAAAGCAGGGAGTTTCACTAGATAATGTATTTATCGGTCAGGTAGATTCTTCGGGTGATTTGTATTTGGATTTTTTTGATGATTCAGTACAGCTCCCAAAACCAAGAGTAAAAGAAATGCTATATGCCGGCCTCGAAAAATGTCAAGCAGACCTTATGAATTTCGCTATAGAAACAAAAAATAAAGATGCAAAAAATATGTACTCAAAGGATGCAGAAAAGCTAAAAGACATTATGAACAGGCTTAAACCGTATTTATTAAGATAGAAGGTGCTTTTTATGTCAAGTAAAAAAAGAAAGAAATTGACTCCTACCCAACAGCAATATCAGGATTTTGCAAAAGCAAGAGAGCCTAAGCCCCCATTGTTAAGAAACTGTGTAAGAGCTTTTATTGCAGGCGGCATTATTTGTACAATAGGTCAAGGCATACAGTGGGTATTTGTGACATACTTCAAGTTCAACGAAGAGACCGCAGGGAATCCTACCGTTGCGGTACTAATATTTATTTCCGTATTACTAACGAGTCTCGGAATTTACGATCATATAGCCCAATGGGGCGGTGCAGGAACTGCTGTTCCGGTTACCGGCTTCGCAAATACAATTGCATCAGCTTCTCTGGAACATAAAAGTGAAGGTTTTGTGCTGGGCGTTGGGGGAAATATGTTCAAATTAGCGGGGCCGGTTATTGTTTATGGTGTTTTTTCCGCTTTTGTAGTTGCAATAATTAAGGTCAGCATAAAATTGTTGGGTGGTGTGTAAATGTTACAGGGTCATCAAACTTGGGTTTTTAAATCAGAACCTGCTATCATCGCAAATGCAGCTGTAGGGGGGCCATTTGAAGCACAGGGTGCAATATCCAAAGACTTTGATTTGCTTCATGATGATTTATGGCTTGGACAAAATAGTTATGAAAAAGCAGAAAAAAAGCTTTTAGAGCAGGCATGTGAAATTGCAATTAAAAAAGCCGGTTTAAAAAAAGAGGATATCCAATTTTTTATGAGCGGTGATTTGATGAACCAAATTATCCCCAGCAGCTTTACAGCTCGTACGATGGCTATTCCTTATTTGGGAATATACGGAGCTTGTTCAAGTGCAATGGAAGGTCTTGCAATAGCGTCAGCCCTCATTGACGGCAAATTTGCCAAATATGCTATTGTTGGTACCTCAAGTCACAACGCAGCATCAGAAAAACAATATAGATATCCGACAGAATATGGATCACAAAAACCTCCAACTGCACAATGGACCGTAACCGGTGCAGGTGCAGCAGTTATTTCACAACAAGGTGAAGGGCCGCGTGTTACAGCGGCAACCATAGGGCGCGTAGTGGATATGGGGCTGTCAAACCCGTTCAACATGGGGGCAGCAATGGCGCCGGCTGCCGTTGATACAATAGAATCACATTTTAAAGATTTAGATGTTGATGCATCACACTATGACCTTATCGCAACCGGTGACTTAGGGAGGGTAGGGCATGGAATTGCCGGAGATCTGTTAAAAAAGCATGGTATTGATATAAAGGAAGAAAGGTTTACTGACTGCGGTATCCTGATATATAAGGATGAGCAGCCTGTTCTGGCGGGCGGAAGCGGCTGTGCTTGTGCAGCTGTTACAACTTACGGGCATTTGCTGAACCGTCTGAGGAGTGGGGAGCTAAGAAGAATCTTAGTTATAGCAACAGGAGCATTGCTATCTCCAATGTCTTATCAGCAAAAAGAAACAATTCCTTGTATCGCTCACGCTGTATCTATCGAAATGTGAAAGAAGGTATAGGATTGGAGAAGTTTATTTGGGCGTTTATAGTCGGTGGAATTATTTGTGTTATTGGACAGTTGCTTATGGACGGGCTGAAACTTACTCCGGCACATACAATGTGTACTTTGGTAGTAATCGGTTCAATATTAGGCGGCCTTGGTTTATATGATAAGTTATTAAAATTTGCGGGTGCAGGAGCATCTGTTCCAATTAGCAGTTTTGGCAATTCTCTAGTTAAAGGTGCCTTGCAGGAAGCTGAAAAAACAGGCATCATCGGAGTTTTGACAGGGATTTTTGAGGTTACCAGCGCAGGGGTTTCAGCAGCAATAATATTTGGTTTTTTAGCAGCATTGGTATTTAGGCCGAAAGGCTAAATATAAATACACGCGAAAGGAGACAAATCGAATGACAATTGGAACACAGTTACAGCAAGTTATTGCATCGGTTCAGAGTGCTGCAGCAAGTATGAAGACATTTGCATTAGAAACTCAAGACCAACAAGCAAAACAAGATTTTCAACATTTGGCTCAGACTTTTGATGATGCAGTAGAAGTTTTGAGGGGCAGACAGAATTTTGTTGAAAAGCAAGAACCCCAATATAAGGAGAGATAATTACACATTGAGTTGAGACCGAAACGATTTCAGCTCTCATATTAGTGGACATTCAAGACCAAAATGGTTTTCAAATTTAGAACAAGAGGGCGGTAAGCCCTCTTGTTTTATCTCAGCATTGAATATAAATACACGAATCTGATTGCATGTTCCTGTTCATCGGTTATTATTTCAAAAAGCATGTTCCTGTATTTTTTTCCCCTGAGCATGGCGCGGATTTCCCTGTATAATTCAACAGCTTCAAGCTCGCCGTCTATGCTTGATTTAACAGCATCTATAAGCCTGTTCGGCAGTTCAATATCCGGTATCGGAGTTTCAGGGCTGCTGCCGGAAAGCTCCTCGTATATTTCCTGAAACATGTCATAATGCTTGGCTTCATCTTCATATGCGTACCGGATCTGGTCGACGATTTCTTTGTTATCCGTCATGTTCATCATCAGCTTGTATTTTTTATGATCCTTTCTTTCATCAATCATTGCTTCTCTCAGCAAATCCAAAAGCTTTCTATCGAAGTTACCATAATAATACAAACGCACACCCCCTAAAAGCATATTAACTAATACATTATATGTCGGGGGCTTTAGGAAGTTGCTTTATTTCCTTTAAAGGAATAGAAAAGTAGTCCGGGGTATTTTGGGAGCTGTCAGGATCCAGGACAAAGAAATAAACAGTTTCTGCATAAAAGACCTCATAGCTTACATATTTCAGTACTTCCTTAAATGACATTTCTATAAATGCTTTTAGCTCTTCACCCTTTAAAAGTACGCTTTTGATGTATTCATGCACTGCCTCTTTAATTTTTGAATGGTCGTACCTTTCAATGACACCCGGCATACTGCCGTTTCTGCAGTATAAGAGCCAGTCCAGCTTTATGAGCTCATTAAAGGTTTTAAGCCCTCTGCCACATTTTTTACCCTCAAAAATCTCTGCGGCATGCTTATATAATATGGTATACAGCTCGTTCAAACCTTTTGCTGATTTGTAGTGCCCATGGCTGCTCCAAAAGCCGGCAAAGCCGTTATAGAATTCGAAAGGTGAAATACGCAGCACATTTAGAAGATAATCAAGGGTATTCCTAAACCTTCCACTGTTATTATAAAGCTCTACAAGCTCTTCAATATCCTTGAGGATTAAAAGCTCGCCATAGGATATCCAGTCAGTCTTTATAACTTCGTAAGGGGAGAAATCATGATACTCAATGCCGTATAAGGATGCATGCTCACGAAGGCCTGAACCCTTTAGAAGCTTCAGAAAACCCAACTGCAGCATATGGGGCTTCATCATATATACGTCATTAAAGGATTTTTTGAAGCTTTCGAAGCCCTCATAGGGGAGACCTGCAATCAAATCAAGATGTATGTGCGCATTACCCAAGCTTATCAGCTTTTGTACCTGGGAGCACACTTTTTCAAAATCCATAACTCTTTTTATCTCGGATAGAGTATCCAGGTTAGTTGATTGCACACCTATTTCAAACTGGAACAGCCCTTTCGGGGCTTTACTTACCGTTTCGACAAATTTATCATCAACCAGGTCTGCAGCAATCTCAAAATGAAAGTTTGTATCGGGCTTGAGGCTTATTATATATTCCATAATTTCCACAGCACGGTTTGCATTGCAGTTGAAGGTCCTGTCAACAAGCTTTACCTGCTTCAGCCCTGCCTGTACGAATTTTTGAATATCGCTCCTTATTCTGTCCATAGACAGGTACCTGACACCGGATATGGTTGAGGAAAGGCAGTACTGGCAGTTAAAGGGGCAACCCCTGCTTGTTTCGTAATAGATTATTTTATTTTCCATCCCACGGAAATCGTCATAAGGAAAAGGGATTACATCCAAGCTTGGGAGAAGCGGCCTGGGCTGGCTTATGGAAGGCCTGCCGCCGCTCCGGTATGCCAAACCTCTTATAGAAGCAATATCCACAGCCCCACCGTACAGGTATCCGGCAAGCTCAAGGAAGGTAGCTTCACCCTCTCCAATGACTATATAATCTATGTATGAATTCTGCTCCATTATATTTGCAGCATCATAGGAAACTTCAGGCCCGCCAAGTATGATAACCGCTTCAGGCTTTGCCTTTTTCAAGCTGGTGCATAATTTCAACACTATTTCAATGTTCCAGATATAGCAGGAAAAGGCGTAAACGTCTGCGCCGGCGCTGTACAACTCCTTTAGGATATTGTTTATATGATCGTTTATACTGAATTCCATTATGTTGATATTATCAACTGTTTCCCGGCAATATTTTTTCAAATACCTGATTGCAAGATTGGAATGAATGTATTTGGCATTTATTCCAACGAGTAAAATACTGTTTTTCATAGTGAGACCTCCGGATTGATAATTTTTGTATATATAAACAAGCTTCAATCATTATTATAACAATTGTATACCTTAGAATTCCACATTTGGTTTTATTTCATGTTTGCATAAATATTTGCATTTATTGTACAATTACATGTTAATAGCAATTTGTTTTTGATGTGGTATTACATGTATATATTTTGGTAAAATAATGTTGTGCGGTAAAATTCGATATAATTTTCAGAGTGGTTCAGAAACGGTTGATTTCAGCAATGAAACCGGAGGGACGCGTATGGATAAAAGGGATATTGCAGTAATTTTAGAGGAGATTGCCCTTCTGCTGGATATAAAAGGGGAAAATCCGTTCAAAATCAAAGCATATGTAAATGCTGCCAGGGAAATCGAACTATTGGAAGGAAATATTGAAGACTATGTCAGAAAAGGTAAGCTGGATGATATAAAAGGCATCGGAAAGGCAATATCGGAAAAACTGACAGAGCTTATAACCACAGGTCGTCTTGAATATTATGAGGAACTCAAAGCCTCCATTCCCGACGGTCTGCTGGATATGATGAAAATACCGGGAATCGGTCCGAAAAAGGCAAAGGTCCTGTATGAAAAGCTGGGGATAAAATCCATCGGGGAACTGGAATATGCCTGCATTGAGAATAGGCTTACCAAACTTGACGGTTTCGGGGAAAAAACACAGGAAAATATTTTGAAGGGGATAGAATATCTGAAAAGACATAAGGGGCAATACCTCTTCGGGGATGTTTATGAAGAAGCGATGAAGGTAAAGGATCTGCTGATGGCTTCCGGGCATGTACAGCGCTGCGAGGTTGCAGGAAGCTTAAGGAGAAGGAAAGAGGTTGTAAAGGATATAGATGTGGTAGCCAGCACAGCCGAGCCGCTGCTTTTAATGGACTATTTTACCGGTCTTCCATTGGTTGATGAAATCGTGGCAAAAGGGGAGACAAAATCCACAGTAAGGTTAAGAAGCGGTATAAATATGGATCTGAGGGTTGTGGATGACAACGAGTTCCCCTATGCATTGAACCATTTTACCGGAAGCAAGGAGCATAACACTGCTATAAGACACCGGGCAAAGGCTGCAGGAATAAAGGTCAACGAATACGGACTCTTCAGAGGCGAAGAATTAATAGTCTGTAAAAATGAAGAAGATATTTATAAAGCCCTGGGGCTTGATTTTATACCTCCGGAGCTCAGGGAGAATAACGGAGAGATAGAAGCGGCAGAAAAAAGCAGGCTGCCGGAATTAATCAGGCTTGAAGATATAAAAGGAACTTTTCATATGCATACCAGCTACAGCGATGGTTCCGGTACCATTCCCGAAATGGCCGCGGAGGCAGAACGGCTGGGGCTCAGTTATATTGGAATAACGGACCACAGCAGATCGGCATTCTATGCAAGGGGTATGAATATTGATGAAATCAAAAGACAGGTAGAAGAAATAGACAATATAAATCTAAAAAATAATAATTTCAGGATATTCAAAGGAATTGAATCAGACATACTGCCTGACGGCTCACTGGATTATGAAGATAGAGTGCTGGAAATGTTCGATTTTGTAATTGCTTCAGTGCATTCCAATTTCAAAATGGAACGGGACAAGATGACGGAGAGGTTAGTAAAAGCTCTGAAAAACAAATATACTACAATCCTGGGGCATCCCACCGGAAGGCTGCTTTTGGCAAGAGATGAATATGAGGTGGATATAAATGAAGTCATAGATGCCGCAGCGGAATTGGGAAAGGTAATAGAAATAAACGCTGATCCCCATAGACTTGATTTGGATTGGAGACAGCTCAAATACGCAAAGGAGAAAGGAGTGAAGATAGCAATAAACACTGATGCCCACAATATCTATGGCCTTAAGAATATTGAGTGTGGCGTGGGAATTGCCAGAAAAGGCTGGCTTGAAAAAAATGATGTCATTAACTCAATGGAGATAAGTGAGATTGAGAGATTTTTGAAGGAGTTGCACAAATGAAAAATAATGAAGAGCTAAAAGAAAGAGTAAGAAATATTTCCTCAATACTATATAAAAGCTATCCTGAAGCTACGTGCTCCCTCGATTATATAAACCCTCTGGAGCTCCTGATTGCAACAATTCTTGCAGCACAGTGCACGGATGAAAGAGTGAACATAGTAACGAAGGACCTCTTTAAAAAATATACATCGGTATATGATTATGCCAATGCCAACCCTGAGGAACTTGAACAGGATATCAAATCGACGGGCTTTTACAGAAACAAGGCCAAAAATATAATAGCCTGCTGCCAGAAGTTGATCAAAGAATTTAACGGCAAAGTGCCGGACAACATGGAAGACCTTATCTCACTTCCCGGGGTAGGCAGAAAGACGGCTAATGTAGTTTTAGGCAATATATACGGTGTTCCCGGAGTAATTGTAGATACGCATTGCAAGAGGCTATCGGGGAGGCTTGGACTTACTGACAAGGAAGACCCGGAAAAAATAGAATATGATCTTATGGAGGTTGTACCCAGACAGGATTGGACAATATTCAGCAATAGTCTTGTTTTTCATGGAAGAGCAGTATGTGACGCAAAAAAGCCAAAATGCGATAAGTGCCCCATAGCACAATTTTGTGATTTTTTTAACGAGAAGGAGAACGGCTAAGAATAAGGCAAGCCTAACCTATCTATTTTTAAATTTTCAACATATTTTAAATTTTATAAATATACTGCGATATATTAAAATTAAATTGAAGGAATTTGAAGATTTTTACCGAATAAAGGTCATATAGTTGCTCTTGTATTCATATTTATGAATTTTATGGTATTTTTATTATTATTTGGAAAGAGGTGGTGAGGCATTTGACAATGGATATCATCAAAGAAATCAAAGAGACTGAATTGGTGGCGGAGGAAAGAATTAAGACTGCTCAGCAGGAGGCAAAGGACATTATTGCACGTGCTGAGGGAGAATCCGAAAAATTAATCAAGACAGTAGTGAATGATGAACTCTCAAAAGGCCAAAAACAGGTTGAGGAGGCAGAAGGAGAGGCTAATCAGGAGGCAGATTCCAAAAGAAAGCAAAACAGGGAAAAATGTGAAGAGTTAAAGAAAAAAGCAACAGAGAAGCTAGAGGATGCAGTTAAATTGGTGATGGAGAGGATTGTGAACTTGAATGGCAATAGTTAAGATGAAGAAAGCAACTGTGATAGCTCTCCAGTCCGACAAGGAGGCCATTGTTAATAGTTTGCAGAAGTTTGGCAGGCTCCAGATAATAAGTTTTGAGGACCTGGCTGACCGACAAGAAATTGAAGGCCTGCAGCAGGATAGCGACAATGAAAGGGTCACCAGGCTGGAAGGAAAGCTTTCACAGGTTAAGTACTCTCTGGACTTTTTAAGCAAATTCAATAAGACCAAAAAGCCACTTTTTGCATCTAAGATTCGGATTGATGAATCCCAGAATGACGTATACCTAAACGATGATAAATTAAACGCCATATATGGAAAATGCAAAGCCATAGACAGCAAATTTACCGAGTTTAAAAGTATTGAAACAAAGCTCGGCAATACCATTTCACAGCTAAGCCCATGGAGTTCCATGGATATGGATTTGAGTGATGTCGGAGCAACAAGGAATACAAATATTATTATGGGATTCATACCTACAAAATATCAGGAAGAATTTTTCAACGCCCTTCAGGAAGAGGACATGGAGGCTCATGTTCAGGAAATAAGCAGGGAAAAGGAAAATATATATATTCTCCTGATATATTACCAGACATGTGAAGAAAAAGTAGGGCAGCTTCTGAAGCAGTTTGCCTGGTCAAAGGTAGCTTTCAATGAATATCAGGGTACTCCAAGGTCGAACATTGAACGAGTGCAAAAAGAACTTACGAAAATTGAAAGCAAAAAGGCAGAACTCATTAAAGAAGCTGAGGAAATGGTTTCAGAGATTACTTATTTAGAAATATTGTATGACTTACTCTCGATTGAAAGGGATAAAAGCAGCGCTGTAAAGGATTTGGGCAAAACCGAGAACACCTTTATGCTGCACGGCTGGATACCGGCGAAGTCTTCCGACGAGCTGCAACGTCTTCTGGATAGTATAACAGAAAGATATACACTGCAGTTGGAAGACCCTACAGATGAAGATGAAATACCTGTGCTTCTGGATAATCCGGCTGTAGTGAAGCCTTTCGAGATGATTACCGAGCTGTATAGCTTGCCTAATCCAAGGAGCATAGACGCAAATGCTATTATGACCCCGTTCTTCATTTTGTTCTTTGGAATTATGATAACTGACGCAATGTATGGGTTGATCATGGCTGCCGTTACGGCATTCATACTTTACAAGTACAAGCCGAGCGGCGGTATGAAAAAGATGATGGGAATACTGTGCTTCGGAGGCATATCCGCATTTTTCTGGGGAGGAGTCTTCGGGGGCTGGTTCGGAGACCTGATTAAAGTTAAACCGTGGTGGTTCAATCCCCTGGACGAACCGTTGAAAATGTTGATTTTCTGTCTGGTTTTAGGTGTAATTCACCTCTATACAGGTTATATTCTGCAGGCTTATAAGAATATAAGGGCAGGACACATCATGGATGCAATATATGACCAGGTACTCTGGCTGATGCTGCTGACAGGACTTATGTTCCTCGCACTGCCTCCACTTGCTCTGGCAGGTAAGTACATGGCTATCATAGGTGCTGCAGGAACTGTCATTTTCAATGCCAGATCTGAGAAGAACATTATTAAGAGGCTTTTGTCAGGAGTACTGGCTTTGTATGGCGTCAGCGGATTCTTAGGCGATGTGCTTTCTTATTCCAGATTGTTTGCATTATGTCTGGCAACAGGTGTTATAGCGGCGGTTTTCAATGCAATGGCCCTTATGATAGGCGGAACTCTGATAGGAAAACTGATTATGGTTGCCTTTTTGATAATTGCACATACCTTCAACACTGCATTGGGTATACTTGGTGCATATGTGCATACAAGCCGCTTACAGTATGTTGAATTCTTTGGAAAATTCTATGAAGGTGAAGGTAAGCCTTTTAACCCGCTTAGGATAAAAACGAAATATATCCAAAACGAATAGAAGGATACTTGTTAATTTAATTTTTATACGAAAAGGGAGGCAATATAAAATGAATACTTTAGTACAATTAATGGGTAACTCAGGTTTGTTTCTTGCATTCTTAGGCTCAGCTATAGCTGCAGGTCTCGCAGGCTGCGGATCTGCTATAGGTGTAGGTATCGCAGGTATGGCATCAGCAGGGGTTATAACTGAAGATCCGAATAAATTCGGTAAGACACTTCTTTTACAGGCACTTCCAGGAACACAGGGCATATATGGACTTCTTATAGCCTTTCTAATCTGGTCAAAAATAGGTGTGTTCGGAACAATGGCACCGGTAACTGCAGAACAGGGACTCATGCTGTTATTTGCAGGCATGCCGATTGGTATCGTTGGACTTATTTCTGCTATATACCAGGGAAAAGCTTCAGCTTCAAGCTGCGGAATAATTGCTAAGAGACCGGAAGAGTTTGGTAAAGCAATGATTTACCCTGCAATGGTTGAAACTTATGCGGTTCTTTCACTGCTTGCTTCATTCCTTATGCTCAACGGCATAAAACTTTAAGGGAGTGGCTGAGATGGCAGGAGTAGAGAAGATAAAGGAGAAAATCCTTCAGGATGCAGAAAACAAAGCAAATGAAATATTGGAAAAAGCGAGACTCCAGGCCAAGGAAATAGTTGAGAATGGAAAACAGAAAGCTGCCCGGAAAGGCAGGGAGATTTCGCAGAAAGCTTTGCATGATGCCAATGAAAAGAAGAGGATAATCAATTCCATTGTAGAGCTGGAAATGAGAAAAGATGTACTTGCAGCAAAGCAGGAAGTTATTGATAATGTTTTTAATGTGGTTCTTCAAAGAATGAACAACATGGAAAAAGGCAGATACGAGCGGGTAGTATTAAATATGCTCCTTGAAGCAGTTGAGACAGGGGACGAGGAGATTGTATTATCGCAAACGGCAAAAGAAAAGCTTTCTCCTGATTTTATAACGAAAGTAAACAGTTCCCTTGAGGCAGCGGGTAAAAACGGCAATATCAAAGTATCTGAGGAAGTACGGAACATTTCCGGGGGGTTTGTATTGAAGAGCCAGGGAATAGAGATCAACAATTCCTTTGAGGCGATAATAAGACAGCACAGGGATGAAATTGAACCCAAGGTAGCCGGGATTCTCTTCTAGTAGATTATTTTGCTGGAAGAAAGGAGGATAAAGCCCAATGAGTGAAAATAAGTACCTCTATTCTGTTACAAGAGTAAGAGCTTTGGAAACCAAGCTATTGGATAAAGCAAAGATTGAAAGAATGGTTGATGCAAAAAACGCGGACGAAGTGATAAAAATCCTCTATGAAACAGATTATGCGGGTTCGATTTCCGAAATGAAGGGTATAGAAGATTATGAGACAGTTCTGTCAAAAGAACTCTCAAAGACTTATGAAGTAATGAGAGAAATATCACCTGCACCTGAGTTGACCGACATTTTTCTTTTCAGATACGACATTCACAATCTAAAAACCCTTCTGAAAAGCAGCTTCCTAGGAGAAGAGAATGATGCCCTTTTGAGCAGTATAGGCACAATACCGCTTCAAAAGTTAAAGGAAATGGTAAAGGAAAAAGATTTTACGGATTTGGACCCAATGGTAAGGGAACGTGTTGAGGAAGTTGTGAATGAATTCACGGTAAATCCTGATCCGCAGATGATTGATATTGTGCTCGACAGATGCCTTTACAACCTTATGTATAAGGTTGCGAATAAAAACAGAAGCAGTTTCTTGACTGACTATATAGCAGCCCAGATAGACCTTGCAAATATAAAATCCTTTATAAGGGTAAAATCTATGGGCTATGGACGGGACTTCTTAAATAGAGTAATACTTCAGAACGGCAAGTTGGATTACGCCTTCTTTAATGATATATTCGAAGAGCCGGTGGATGTCTTGATTGAAAGATTGGCATTCAAGGACTACAACTATGTTGTAGAAGAGGGAATATCCAGTTACCAGAAAACAAAGTCTTTGACAAGATATGAGAAGCTCTCTGATGATTTCCTTTTTGAAATCGCAAAGAAGGGCAAATATGTAGCGTTTGGAATAGAACCTTTGATTGGGTATCTTATGGCCAAGGAGAATGAGATAAAGATAATAAGGATGATAATGGTCGGAAAGATAAACGAGATTCCAAATGAATTGATAAGAGAAAGGCTACGTGATGTATATGTATAAGATCGGTGCTATAGGAGATAAAGACTCGATTTTGGGCTTTAAAGCTTTAGGTATATCTGTATTTCCGACCACTGATATTAGGGAAGCTTCAAAGCTGATTCACAGCCTTGCCAAGGAAAAATACGCAGTAATATTTCTTACAGAGCAGCTTGCCAAGGATTTGGATGAAACTATTAACGAATATAAGGATTCCTTGACTCCGGCCATTATAATGATTCCCAACAACAGAGGCACATTGGGGCTGGGTATGGCAGGCGTCAAGAAGTCAGTTGAAAGAGCAATCGGTGCAGATATATTATTCGGGAAAGAAGGTTGATAACTTGAACGAAGGAAAAATAATTAAGGTATCAGGACCTCTTGTAATAGCAGAAGGTATGAATGATGCCAAAATGTATGACGTTGTTCGTGTTAGTGATAAAAAGCTTATAGGTGAGATAATTGAAATCAGAGGGGATAAGGCTTCAATACAGGTTTATGAGGAAACCTCAGGCTTGGGTCCTGGTGAGCCTGTAGTTTCAACCGGTGAGCCTTTGAGCGTAGAATTGGCTCCCGGTCTTATAGAGTCAATATTTGACGGAATACAGAGACCTTTGGACGTAGTAAGAAGCGCATCAGGGGACCACATAGCCAGAGGCGTGGAAGTAGAGAAGCTTAATAAGACCAGGAAATGGAACTTTGTTCCCAAGGCAAAGAAGGGGGACCAGGTAAAAACCGGTGACGTAATCGGTACTGTCAAAGAGACCTCTATAGTTGAACACAGAATAATGGTGCCCTTTGGAATCGAAGGTACCATTGAAGACATATATGAAGGTGATTTTACAATTGTTGATACAGTTGCAAAAATCAAGACCAAGGACGGAGTAAAGGATATCCAGATGCTTCAAAAATGGCCCGTAAGAAGAGGCAGACCGTACAAAGAGAAGCTGGCTCCTGCAAATCCTATGACAACAGGTCAGAGAATAATAGACACGTTCTTCCCAGTAGCTAAGGGTGGTACAGCATGTATTCCAGGGCCATTCGGCAGCGGCAAGACTGTTGTGCAGCACCAGCTGGCAAAGTGGGCGGATGCTGAGATTGTTGTCTATATAGGCTGCGGCGAGCGTGGAAATGAAATGACCGATGTTCTTATGGAGTTCCCGGAACTCAAGGACCCTAAGACCGGGGAACCTTTGATGAAGAGAACCGTGCTTATAGCAAATACATCGGATATGCCGGTTGCAGCACGTGAAGCAAGTATTTACACAGGTATCACCATAGGTGAATACTTCAGGGATATGGGTTATTCAGTAGCACTGATGGCAGACTCAACGTCACGTTGGGCCGAAGCTTTGAGAGAAATGTCCGGACGTCTTGAAGAGATGCCTGGTGAAGAAGGCTATCCTGCATACCTTGGGTCAAGAGCTGCAGAATTCTATGAAAGGGCAGGCAGGGTAATATGTGCAGGCAGCGACAATAGGGAAGGTGCACTCACAGCCGTTGGAGCAGTATCGCCTCCAGGCGGTGACTTGTCCGAACCGGTTACACAGGCAACCCTCCGTATTGTTAAGGTGTTCTGGGGCCTGGACTCTGCATTGGCTTACAGGAGGCACTTCCCGGCAATAAACTGGTTACTCAGCTATTCGCTGTATCTTGACAGATTGGGTGAATGGTTTGAAAAAGAAGTGTCACCGGAATGGGAACAGCTGAGAGCAGATGCTATGAGGATACTCCAGGAAGAAGCTGAATTAAATGAAATTGTAAGACTGGTAGGTATTGATGCCCTCTCGCTGAAGGACAGATTTACTTTGGAAGCAGCAAAGACAATAAGAGAAGACTATCTGCATCAAAACGCGTTCCACGATATAGATACCTACTCTTCAATCCATAAGCAGTACAGGATGATGAAGGCGATTTTACTGTTCTACCATGAAGGCTTAAAGGCATTAAACGAAGGTGCATTCTTTAAGGATCTTGTAAACCTGCCTGTAAGGGAAAGAATAGCAAAAGCCAAACTCATTCTGGAAAACAATCTGAACGAATTCGACACTTTGGAAGCAGATATAAAGAAGGAAATAGCTTCTACTCTTTCGAATGGAGGAATATAAAATATGCTGAAGGAATATAAAACCATTAAAGAAGTAGCCGGTCCGCTGATGTTTGTTGACCAGGTCGAAGGAGTAAAATTCAATGAATTGGTGGAAATAGAGCTAAAAAACGGTGAACTGAGAAGAGGAAGAGTGCTCGAAGTTTCCGGGGACACCGCATTGCTGCAGCTCTTTGAAGGTTCGCAGGGAATTAATATTAATGAAGGTAAGGTTAGATTCACAGGCCACAGCCTTGAACTTCCGGTATCCATAGATATGCTGGGAAGGGTATTTGACGGACTGGGAAGACCGAAGGACGGCGGCCCAAAGATAATACCGGAATCAAGACATGATATAGAAGGTAATCCTATAAATCCTGCTGCCAGAGACTACCCGTCAGAATTTATTCAGACAGGGGTTTCAGCAATAGACGGCCTTAATACATTGGTTAGAGGCCAAAAGCTGCCTATATTCTCAGCCTCCGGTTTGCCCCATGCAAATCTGGCTGCACAGATAGCGAGACAGGCTAAGGTTTTGGGGACGGAAGGAAACTTCGCCGTTGTTTTTGCGGCTATAGGAATAACCTTTGAAGAAGCGGATTTCTTTATCTCCGATTTCAGAAAGACAGGAGCCATAGACAGAACAGTACTTTTCATCAACCTGGCAAACGACCCGGCCATAGAGCGTATAGCGACGCCGCGTATGGCTCTTACGGCAGCTGAGTACCTGGCTTATGAAAAGGATATGCATGTTCTTGTAATAATGACAGACATAACAAATTACTGTGATGCTTTACGTGAAGTATCGGCAGCAAGAAAGGAAGTTCCGGGAAGAAGAGGTTACCCGGGATACCTTTACACCGACCTGGCAACTCTGTATGAAAGAGCTGGAAGAATAAGGGACAGGAAGGGATCCATAACACAGATACCTATACTTACAATGCCTGAAGAGGATAAGACTCATCCGATTCCCGACCTTACCGGATATATAACAGAAGGTCAGATAATACTTAGCAAAGAGCTTTACAGAAAAGGTTTAATGCCTCCTATAGATGTTTTGCCGTCATTGTCCCGTCTTAAGGATAAAGGTATAGGCAGGGGAAAGACAAGAGAAGACCATGCAGATACAATGAACCAGCTCTTCGCTTCATATGCAAGAGGAAAGGAAGCAAAAGAACTTGCAGTAATATTGGGGGAAGGCGCATTAAGTGATACTGACAAGCTGTTTGCCAAGTTTGCCGATGAATTCGAAAAACGTTATGTATCACAGGGCGACAGTACCGATAGAAGTATTGAGGAAACCCTGACGCTTGGTTGGGAGCTGTTGTCCATACTGCCGAGAACTGAACTTAAGAGGATTAAGGATGAGTATATTGATAAATACCTGCCTAAAGGGGATGCATAGTTTATGGCCATAATGAATGTGAATCCTACCCGAATGGAGCTCACCAGGCTTAAGGGGAGGCTTAAAACAGCGCAGAGAGGCCACAAACTCCTGAAGGATAAGCAGGATGAGCTTATGAAAAAATTCATAGACCTTGTAAAGAGAAACAAGGAACTGAGGGAAATGGTAGAAGGAGAGCTTACACAATCATTTAAGAATTTCCTTATTGCCAGGGCCGTAATGTCCTCTGAAATGCTTGAAGAAGCCATTATGTACCCCACTCAGAAGGTTTCGCTTGAGATGAGTACAAAGAACATAATGAGTGTTAATTCACCAATTTTTAATCTGGTGAAGGAGGACAACAAAGAAGCATCAAGTGTTTTCCCATATGGCTTTGTGACTACCTCCGGTGAATTGGACGGCGCTATACTTTCACTCCAGGAAGTGGTAGACAAACTGATTGAGCTGGCCCAGGTCGAAAAGACCTGTCAGCTCATGGCCAGCGAAATTGAAAAGACAAGACGCCGTGTTAATGCACTTGAATATGTAATGATACCACAATTAATTGAAACAGTTAAGTATATCACCATGAAGCTTGACGAGAATGAAAGAGGAAACAGGGTAAGGCTTATGAAAGTCAAGGACATGGTGGAAGGCCAAAGGGCATAAGTTTAAGAGAAAACCCGCAGGATTATATTCCCGCGGGTTTGTTTTTTCATTTCCCTTCAACAAAGGTTGTACAGCTTGTGCCATCACTGGTGTGCGCAACACCGTCTCCCAATGCGTTTACCTCAATGGTGTTAGCGCTGCAGAAGTGATGATCGTTGTAATAGCATGTGCCGACATTGCATTTTATGCTGTGGTTATGTGCATGCATCTTGTTCCTGTCAAGATCATTGCTGTTAGTACCGTTGTAAGCCATAGATACACCTCCCATATTAATGTTTTAAAAAATAAATAATATTTATCCGGCATCCAAAGGCCGGAATATGAAATTACACATATGACAGTTATATTCTTTGCATAATTGTCTTGTTAATACTTGTTTGGTTTTGGTAAATAGTGGGCATTTCAAAGTGTGTTATGAATGTTTTTTCCTGTACATTTGACAAATATTTTTGTATGACTAAAAAATTTTTAGTAAAAAAATATAGAAATATATCTCCGTTTAATGTAAAATAAAATTGGAGGATGGAAAACAAAAGATGGCGGGCTTAATTTATGGGGGTGTATATTTTAATGGGGATTAAGTTTGCTAGTAGAATGGACAACATAAAAGGTTCCGCTATCCGTGAGTTATTAAAGCTGACAGAAGAACCCAATATTATATCATTTGCAGGCGGTTTGCCGGCACCTGAACTGTTCCCTATCAAGGAAATGGAAAAGGTGTGTGTAAGGGTGCTTGAAGAGGATGGGAAAGCAGCTTTACAATATAGTTCGACTGACGGTTATCAACCGTTGAGAAGCATAATCGCAAAAAGAGCGGTAAAGCTTGGCATTAATGCCGATGCAAACCAGGTGCTGATAACGAGCGGATCACAGCAGGGTCTTGAGTTTACTGGCAAAATATTCATCAATGAGGGTGACGTAATAATATGTGAAAGCCCAAGTTATTTGGGAGCATTGAGTGCTTTCAGGGCATATCTTCCGAAGTTCGTTGAAGTTCCGATGGATGATAACGGAATGATAATGGAAGAGCTTGAAAAGGCTTTGAAGGCTAATCCTAATGCAAAATTCATTTATACTATACCCGATTTCCAAAACCCTACAGGAAGAACTTTAAGCCTAGAGAGAAGAAAACGCCTTATGGAACTGGCAACCCAGTATGAGGTGCCTGTTTTAGAGGATAACCCATACGGGGAACTGAGGTTCGAGGGCAATATAATGCCATCGCTTAAGTGCTTTGACCCAAAAGGTCTTGTAATTCATCTGGGAACTTTTTCAAAGATTTTTGCACCGGGTTTGAGACTCGGCTGGGTAATTGCCGAACCGGAAATACTTCACAAGTATAATCTGGTGAAGCAGGGTGCCGATTTGCAGTGCAGCACCATAGCCCAGAGAGAAGTAGCTGCGTTCCTGGAGATGTATGACATTGAAGCACATATAGACAAAATTAAAAAAGTATACAGTAACAGAAGAGACCTGATGCTCGAGACTGCCAGCAAGGAATTCCCGGATAATGTTACATTGACAAGACCGGAGGGCGGACTGTTTGCATGGGCTGAGTTTCCAAAGCATATAGATGCTGCTGAACTGCTGAAAATAGCTCTTGAACAGAAGGTAGCCTTTGTGCCCGGTGAGCCTTTCTATCCAAACGGAGGAAATGCAAACCACGCAAGACTTAACTATTCAAACATGCCTGAGGATAAGATTGTTGAAGGCATGAAGAGATTGGCAAAAGCATTAAAATCATTATAAAGGCTAAAAATCTCCGAAAAATCGGAGATTTTTTCATTAGTGGACATTCTACCAAAGTAGAATCAGTCAAAAGCGAGGAGGCTCGATGCCTCCGAACTTTTATTTGATAAAAAAATTTAATGTGGAAAAAATAAATAAGTGCTAAATTTAGTATTAACTATGGAAAAAAACAGATAAATGCATTACAATATAAAAGAATAATTATTAAGGAGGATTTGTTATGAATAAATGGGTTTGTACAGCTTGTGGATACATATATGACCCGGAAACAGGTGATCCTGACGGAGGAATTGCACCGGGCACACCCTTTGGAGATATACCGGATGACTGGGTATGTCCTTTATGCGGAGTTTCAAAGGAACTTTTTGAAAAAGTATAAACGGAGGAGTCTATGGAAGCACTAAAAATTAAAGAAAACATATACTGGGTTGGAGCAAGGGCTCCAGAACTCAAAGTTTTTGATGTAATAGTCAAGACAGACTATGGAACTACCTATAATTCATACCTGATTAAGGGAGGAAAGAACATACTCGTTGAAACAGTAGAAGTTGATTTCTATAATGAATATTCCAGAAAGCTGGAAGAGCTTTTGGGCGGTGAAGCAATTGACTATATTATTTCAAACCATACCGAGCCGGATCATTCAGGGGCATTGAAAAACCTGCTTGCTAAGTACCCGGGTGCTGAAGTGATATGTACAAAGCCCGCTTATATGTATTTAAAAGCAATGCTGAACCAGGACCTGAAATGCAGGACTGTAAGCGACGGGGAAGAAATTGAACTGGGCGGCAGGAGGTTTAAATTCATACTGGCACCCTTCCTTCATTGGCCTGACACAATGTTTACATATCTTAAGGATGAAAAGGTCCTTTTCAGCGGTGATTTCCTGGGCTGCCACTATTGCCCGGAAGAAAACAAGATTTATAATGACGAAACTGGTGATTTCAATGAAGCTTTCAAATTTTATTTTGATTCAATAATGGCACCTTTTAAAGAGCATGTAATAAAGGGCTTGGATAAGCTTAATGATATGCCTGTTGAGATTGTATGTCCGAGCCACGGACCTGTATTGAGGAAGAATATCAAAAGCTACATGGAGAAATACCGGGAGTGGAGCAAGGACGCAGTCCGCGTAAGCGACCGCAAATACATTGTCATTGCCTATGTATCAGCATATAATTATACGAGGACAATCGCAGAGAAGCTTTATGAAGTAATTTCTGAAAGTGATGCCGTGGATGTGGATATAATAAATATTGTAGAGCACGACCTTATGGATATAAAACGAAAGATAGAATACTCAGACGGAGTGCTCATAGGTTCGCCGACCTTCAACCAGGATGCCTTAAGACCTGTCTGGGATGCGCTTTCCGTGATATGCCCCATAAATGTGAGAGGAAAGCTTGCAGCAGCTTTCGGGTCATACGGTTGGAGCGGTGAAGCGGTTAAAATGCTTGAGGAGAGGCTGCGGGGCCTGAAGTTCAAAGTAGTGGAATCCGGCCTGCGGTTTAACTTCGTTCCATCTGATGAAGATTTGAAAACAACGGGCAAATTCGCCAAAAAGTTCTTAGAAATGTTGTAAACGCGGAAGAATATTAAGTATAGCGGAGAAATACAACGTAAAAAGTACTTTTTTAAATATAAATGAACAAAAAAAGTATTGATAAAAAACAGTTTCCGTGGTATCATATATTTTGTCGGCGACAGCCGAGCATATACTCCCGGTTTGTGTAATGGTAGCACAACTGACTCTGGATCAGTTTGTTGAGGTTCAAATCCTTAACCGGGAGCCATACGTATACAACAGTCGTAAGATTTAATCTTACGGCTTTTTTTATTTTTACTACTACATTACTACTACCGGAGAAAATGTAAAAATAAAGGCACTTACAAATTTACACATGCTAAATTACTTAATATCCTTATTGCTGCTTTATTAAGACTTAGAATTTTACTTATTATTGTATTATCTAACCGTCAATTAGTAAAATATGAAATAAACGAGTGGTACGATAGACATAAATAAAAAATACAATAATATCAGTTGACAATATTGGGAAAATGTCCTATTATATATAATATATAAAGCCGCTGGAGGTAAAAATATGAAAACCATACCCAATACAGAAATTAGAGCCACAGACAACTTTATAAGTATTATAACTAAGTGCTTGTGTGATGCAGTAGGAGACGATATCAGAGAAGATATCAAATCTCGCCGATTGATTACGCAAAACAGTACTCCATCAAGAATTTGGGACTTAATAAATACCAATATATGCGAGCGATTTGCGAGGAGTGATGTGATAGCTAACCCAACAAAACGTGGAGCATGGGAATTTGTACCTGTTTTTGAAAGGAGTACGGGTACTATTTACTCTCTTATGAGAGAACAGAGGTTCGCTTCTTTGAAGAAGGAGCTTCCCAAAAGGCGAAATGCTCACTACATAGATGCATTTGTGAGATCTTTGAATAGTGATTTACTTGCTCCTCAAGGTCAGATTTCGCTTTTTACAGTTTCGTTTTGTAATGAAGATTATATTAAAGAAATTGTTCAAAAGGTTATCAACGACTTATCAATACCAAATGAATTAGTTGAGAGGCATGCAATTATACTATTTCAAAGTTTTAACAATGAGCTATCTTCATTACGTTGCTGTATAGTTGATAGCAACTTGGATATAGTGAGTGAGGCAAATTGGAGCAATTACATAAAGGCTAGTGAAGGTGTAATTGTGGATCAGATCACAAACAAGACTTCTGCATATAATGATCCTACTTCTGGTTTGAAATTTAAGCAGAAGGCAAAAGATAAATTAGGACAAAAAACTCTTACGAAAGAGAAAAATACAAGCAAAGATTCTCGCGATGCTAAATGATTGTGAGATATCATGTTTGGAGGGAAAACTATGAATAATATGAAGCAATTTAATGGAGATAGATTAAAGTCAGCCCGAATATATAGAGGGCTGACTGTTGCTGAGTTAGCAGAAAAACTTGAACTTCAGAGGCAAACAGTTTCAATGTATGAAAACGATAAGCTAAAAAATCCAGAGTATTCTACAATAATAAAGATGAGTGATACATTAGGATTCCCGCCAGAATTTTTTTTAGAAAAAGATAATATTGATTTAAAAATCGGATCTACTTATTTTAGAGCGTTATTAACCACAAATATGAAATATCGAGCTCAACAGATACAGAAGATGAACTTTATTTCAATTATATACTCTTTTTTATGCGATTATATTGAATTTCCTGTTTTTAATTTTCCAGTAATACAGGAAGGGACAGATATTGAGATTGTTGCAGAGACTCTTAGAGAATGCTGGAACTTAAGTGATAAGCCCATAGATAACATTGTATATTTAGTTGAGCAGAATGGAATCCTTGTTACGCGCTTCGAAACTGGCACAGATGACATCGATGCTTTTAGTCAAATGGTAGACATAAATGGAGAATCTATTTTTATAATAGGATACTCAAAAAATAAAGGAACAGCGGCTCGTATTCATTTTGACATTGCACATGAGCTCGGTCATATGCTATTGCACGAATGGAGCGAAGATATTGAAAATTTAACTAAAGACGAGTTTAAAGAAAGAGAAAATCAAGCACATGAATTTGCTTCTGCTTTTTTGCTTCCTAAAGATGCTTTTACTGCAGATGTTGGCGCATATGCGAATAAGCTTTCACATTACATTGAACTAAAGAAGAAGTGGAAGGTTTCTATTTCAGCAATGATAAGAAGATCTTATTATCTTGGCCTTATTGATTACTCTACTTATCAGCATATGATGAGAACTATGCAGAAGAAGGGAATTAAAAAAGAAGAACCTTTAGATGATGTTTTATTTACTTCTAGTCCGTCTCTTTTGAAAACATCTGTTCAAATGCTTATAGAAGGTGGAGTATTAACCCCTAAAGAGTTTATGAGTGAGCTGGCTAATGACTATAATCTTAGTCTGAGTTCTAGAGAGGTCGAAATATTATTAGATTTACCTAAAGATATTTTAAAGATTACGAATGTAATTCCGTTGCACAATCTGAGCATAAAAAAGCGCGGGTAAGTTTGTAACCACGTATAATGCTTGTGATATTTAAGCGTTATATTTGCAATTTATTCAGAAAAACAGATAGAAAAGAAAATCGGAAACCGCTTGTCCGGAACTGGAAACCACAGCATAATAATTACTCACTAAGTGATTTATCTAAACCATATACCTCACGCATTGAGATGTCCTTGGATGGATCAATGCGTGAGGTATTGATTTTGTATGCATCATGTACGATGCGGTCAAGAATGGCATCGGCTGCTGTGTTGATGTCACCACTAAGCTGTTCATACCAGCCTTCCTGACGGAACTGAGAACAAAAGATGGTGGAAGATTTCTTCCTGCGTTTATGTACCAGTTCAAAGATATCCTTACATTCGGAGGTGGTCAGTTTCATCAAA
>JBLNDG010000050.1:0-3181 GCA_050261415.1 Caulobacteraceae bacterium
CGTTGTAAAGAGGAACGTGGAATAAATGCGAGGATTATAGGATTATTCATTAAATTCAAACACGAAAGGAGATTAACTTACAAAATCATACTTCGTGTCTTGACATTGGGGAGCATTATAATGGACGCAAAAAAGGTTATACTTAAAAGTGAGAGAATCAATTCTATAGTGATTTCCAGAATAAAATATGAGAACTGTAATTACATGAATAGCAAAGAAAGAAACGGCGATAAGGAAGATGAGGAAATTGATGAAAGTGCTTAAATAATGCTGCTCCGATTGAAGCAGCATTATTTTTAGACAACTTAAATTTTCTTTTGTATGCATGCAAGTTACTAAATATTTATCTGAAACAAATCTGCTTTGGATAACAAAAATTTATAGAGTGATCCTATTTTTTGCTGTACTAACTTTGGAACTATTTTTTTAATAGTACTTTGTGGTGTCCATATTCCAAAGAGCATGAGAATTAGTATTATATTTTGGTATATTGTATAGAAGTTGAATGATAATATGCTGTCGTTCCCAAATTCAAACATGAGCCTTGCACTTAGTCCCGTTCCAACAATCTTCGCGCCGGTAATGCCTGCCATAATTACTATAGAAGCCCCCAGCTTGAACAAGACTGTAATACCTTTCATATTTTGCTCAATGTCATTTACTCCGGATACCTTAAGATATAGGAGCAGCCATATGAATAGGAAGTAGAATATATTTTGCAATCCGCCTATTCCAAGCTGTGCTCCGACAAATACAAGAAAAACCAGATAGATGTATAACGCCCTGTATTTTACTGATTCACCCTTTTGTACAAACCACCAGAATATACCGCCTATAGCTATGAAAAATTGCCCTATATGCTCAGTAGTGTCAGTAAAATATCCGATCCAACTGGTGTCCAGGTTAAATCCCAGGAAAGACAGTGATGAAGTAAAAATACTGAATAATAGCATGATTACCCCGGCACACATGGGGGCAAATATGTACAGCGCTCATCCTGTTATGAATAAGAGTCCGGATATAATGAGTGGAATTGCAACGGTTAAGTAATAAAGCCAGTTGAACAATAAATGAACCAGAACAATACATAATAACGATAAAAGGGACATTTGCAGCAATGTTGGCACACTGTCGCTGTACTTTATCAGAATGGGAAGCAAAATTATGAATGCAATGCAGTAAAGTATACCTAAAAAAACGGCAGCATCCTTCATCTTATATAAGTTCGAAACAGTGTTTAATTGTTCTTTTTTTTCCATATCCATACCCCCTATGATATTATTTGTTTCTACATTATACCCCATAATCTTACAATAAAAAACAAAAATACCCCAAATGGGATATTTTATTATATAAGTGGTATATCATACGGTTTACAACGCTATTTTACTAATTTTATATTAGCTATATCCATCATATTTTTTCCTGCTACAGCTTCGACTACAGTAATATCTTTTGAAAGGGAATCAATTCTATTATTAAGTTCTAAATGTCTATTAGCATTTTGAGCTTCCATATTGTCAAGCTTGCTTTCAATTGAATCTAATTTACTTTCAATGCGTGTCATCCGTTCTTCAGATCTTAATAGCCCTTCTTTCAGGTCTTTTGCTTCAGATTCAAGTCTTGACTGCCCTTCTTTCAGGCCTTTTACTTCAGATTCAAGATTATCAAGCCGCTTATTGGTTGTCTTTACTTCAATATAAAGTTGCTCCAGCATAGTCATTATCTTTTCTTCCACCGTATCACCTCATTAATATTATAGCATCGCAGGCTGCTTTTTCGTATAGCAATATGAATGGTTATATCTATTTTTATTATATACTTGAAACTTGCCAAATAATCTATCTGATATCATATGTTACTATTTCTTTTTCATTTTCCGGGCGAACTCCAGGATCTCCTTAATCTCGGAAGGGGTAAGCCCGGATTCTTTTGCTTCCTTTATCACTTCTATTAATTCTACGTCGACATTTCTCAGTTCTTCAGGTATCTGGTCTCCTTCTAAAATTACAGTGTTAGGGTTATCCGTACGACCGAGAAGGAAGTCAACAGTGACATTAAAATAATCAGCTATACTCTGTAGCATAATTGAATCAGGCTTTCTTGTTTCGCTTTCATATTGCGATATAGTTGTTTTTCCAACACCTAAAACGCTACCTAATTCATTTTGAGTTATCCCTTTTGATTGGCGTAATTCTCTTAATCTAGCTCCTATCACCATGATTTCCTCCTCTTTTTTCATATATGTATTATATCACATATTGTGAACCGAAAATTTATGTTTGCAAAAAGTTAATTTATGCCTTGACAGTTTGCGTAATGTGAATTATTATATAATTAGCGTAACGTGAACTATGGAGGTGAAAAAATGCGAATAAAATTAAAAGCAGCACGTGAGTCAAGCAAATTGACACAGGAGCAAGTAGCAAAAAAGCTCAATTATTCCAAGAGTCATTATTGTATGATCGAAAACGGTCAAAGGGGAATTTCAGTAGAAAAAGCTATGATATTATCAAAACTATTTGATAAGCCAATAGAAGAATTATTTAATGAAGACGACATAAGTGTAAGTTCATAAGTGTTAATTATGCATAGATGATCAGGCTTTAGCAGAATAATTCCCACTTTATTATATCATATCGAGGTGTTAATGGAATAATTCGGGAAGGAGGTGTCCTAATGATTCATATTTTACAGGTAATAATACTATCTCTGATTCTTTCGTGGTGTATGTATAAGCTATCAGAGATGCCTTCTGTGCTGGTGGAAATACTGGGAGCTGGATGGCTACAAAAAAGAAAGAATCTCGCTCTGAGTTTGGCGACCAAGCGAGATCCACTTACAGAACCTGTAGTAACACATCAAGGGGCTTAGTAGCCTCTTGAATGCCACACCGTCAACTTTATTATACATATTTTGGGTTGAGGTGTAAAGTATAAAACTCAAAATACATAGCGTCAATTTACTGTAGGGAAAAGAAGAATAAACAACATCCTAGAATTGAGGAGATGTAATTATCCCGGTCACGCCCTTGACAACAAGCATCCCCCATATGATTTGTCAGCCTAGCAGGCAGCATTTACTCTGTTGATCATCTCTGTAGTCATTTAGGCTGCCTTTTTGTTCATTATATCATATGGGTCCCTCTTATTGTAAAGGGTTCGCTTCGCCGTTCCCTATT
>JBLNDG010000051.1:0-22708 GCA_050261415.1 Caulobacteraceae bacterium
CAGCGCAATTTGAGAATGTTCCTAACTTAATTTTATATGCCTATTTTAATTTGATAAAAATGGACCATTACTTCCGGTTACAATGTGAGAAAAACTTCCTAATTTAATTTGAAAATTGACAGTAGGTGAACGCGCTGAACGTTACTCCAGAACGGCAGAGCAAAAGATTATTATCCGCTACCGGGACATAGAAATCCTAGGTGCATTTGCGGAAGAAGCCCGTAAAATAGCCGTTTAACGGCAAAGGCAGACAGCCATATCTGCTGTCTGCCTACCTTAGAATACTACAGTCCAAATTTTGTCCCTATGGACACGGGCATTTATGCCGCACCAGTTTTTTCATATTTTAATTTGCAAGTGTAAAGTCACTGCTTGTAAGTGTGAAATTGTTTTTGAGTCCGGATGAAACATATACCTTCTTATCGCTGGTTACAAATATTGCTTCCACATCATCAAGCTTTTCAATAAGCTTCATGCCCTTGTCCAGACCCAATAAAAGCGTTGTAGTGGACAGTCCGTCTCCATCAATTGACTTGGTTGTTATAATCGATACGCTGTCCAGTTTGTTTTCTACAGGATATCCGGTAGCGGGGTCCAGTATATGGTGGTATCTCTTCCCGTTTTCTATGAAGTATCTTTCATAGGTGCCGGAGGTTACGACTGTTTTATCTTTAATTTGCACTATTCCAAGGTAATCACCCCTTGGATTATATGGATCCTGAATTCCTATCTTCCATGGGTTCCCATTTGGGTTTTCTCCTATTGCGAGAACATTTCCCCCGAGGTTTATCAGTGCATGCTTAACGCCGTTATCTCTGAGTATCTTTCCCACTTCATCTGCTGAATAACCTTTCGCAATAGCTCCAAGGTCTACTTTCATACCGGCAGTCTCAAGTTTTGCAGTATAATTATCCTTATTAAGCTGAAGTTTTCTATAGTCAACGAGTGACACTGCCTTTTTGAGATCAGCTTCTTTCGGTACTGCGGCATAGTCGGTACCGATATTCCAAAGCTTTACGACAGGCCCTATGGTGATGTCGAATTTCCCGTCCGAGAGTTCTGAGTAGTACTTTCCACGTTCCACTACTGAGAAAGTGTCGGGGCTAAGCTTAACTTCATTTTTGCCTGATGCGTTGTTCAATGAGATAATTTCACTGGTGTCTGCATTGTTTATGGTCATCTTATTCTCAATTTCAGATATCCTGGCAAAAGCTTTATCAATTATGCTCTCATCACTTTTATCATAAATCGTAATAGTAACAACAGTTCCTAGCAAATAGTTCGTTTTTGAAATCGGTTCACTTGACGTTGAGGGAGCTTCAGCTTCTTTGCCACAACCGGATAAACTGATTGCCATTGCCAATATTATAACAATCGATGCTATTCTTTTTATTTTTCGAAACAAAATAAGTACCTCCCGAATAAAACTATAAAATTTACATAATTAATTTTACATGATTAATTTTACATGATATACTCTTCCTATTGCAACACTTTTATTCAATATATTCTCACCAAACGTTCCTAATTGGTTAATTTGTGTACTGGAATAACTAAGTAATATAATTATAAAAAAATTATTATCTATATGAAATATGAAATTGTTTTATACTAAATATAATAGATTCAAATAAAAAAGTTAATATATTAACAGATAATGAATATTATTTTTAAAATTGTATATCAACAGAGCTAAAGTTTGTTGTATAATATACGAGTAAAGTCGAAATGTGCTAGTAAAGTGAGTGGTTTTATGAAGTTAAAAAAGGGCGACGTTATAGTTATTGCATTGCTTATTATTGCAGCTATTTCATGGTTTGCCGTCAATCAGCTGGGGAAGAGCAGCGATGGAAGACAAGTTGCTATTGAGGTCAATGGGAAACCCTATAAGGTGATACCTCTAAAAGCAAATATGGAAAAACAAGAAATCCACATTGATTTGGAAAATGGGAAATTTATTGATATTTCCGCTGATGAGAACGGCGTTTACGTGAAAGACGTGGATTGCCCTGACAGGATATGCCAGAAGACAGGTGTTATAGATAAGGCGGGCCAGAGCATTATTTGTCTTCCTAATAAGGTCGGAATTTATATTGAGGGAAAGAAAACCAGCGAGATCGATGGGGTTTCATTCTAAATGCCGGGAGTATATTTTAGCAGGTATTAACTCATGTTAGGATGTGTAACAATGGGAAAAACAAAAAAGATGGTGGTGCTTGGCATACTGGTCTCACAAGCTTTAATACTGAATATAATTGAGAGAATGATTCCGGTACCTGTGCCGGTTCCAGGCATAAAACTCGGGCTGGCAAATGCGATATCACTAGTAGCAATAATGCTGTTTGGGACAAAGGAAGCACTAGTTGTTGTTATTTTAAGAACTTTTTTAGGGTCAGTATTCGGTGGAGGCATATCTGCTTTCATATACAGTCTGATAGGCGGCTTGGTCAGTACCCTGGCTATGGCGTTTATGTATAAATGGTTCAGGAATACGTTCAGCTTACCGGCTATAAGCGTTGTCGGAGCAGTATTTCACAATATTGGCCAAATTACGGTTGCTAGTTTGATCATTTCAAATGCTAAGCTGTTTTACTATTTGCCGGTTTTGGTTATTTCAGCAGTAATTACAGGCTTGTTTATCGGATTTGCTGTGCAATATACGCTGCGACCTATGAAGCATATTTTCAGATTAGGAAGTGATTAGATTGTGGAAAGATAATGAATTTTTGAAGAATGAGCTTGAATTGGTGGAAGATGCGCTTAAAAAATCACTGAAGACAAGAAATAAAAGTGTAAGAGAAGCCCTGCTCAGATTTGTAGAGAGCGGAGGTAAAAGGCTGAGGCCGGCTTTCACTATATTGGGGGCAACCTTTGGCGAATACAAAAGCGAGGTTATTGTGCCCATAGCTGCATCTGTTGAGATTATGCACATGGCTACACTTATTCATGATGATATAATAGATGATGCCAAGCTTAGAAGGGGATACGATACCATTCATGCAACCCTTGGCAGGGATGTTGCTGTATACAGCGGTGATTTTCTTTTCACAAGAGCCTTTATGCTTATAGCAGAGCATGCGGAACTGGATTTGCTTAAGGATCTTTCCAAAGCAATTGCATATATATGTGATAGTGAGATAGCTCAGAATGAACAAAAGTATGCGACGGATGTTACTGTGAGGCAATATCTGAAAAGGATAGGCGGAAAAACTGCGGCACTTTTTGCCGTCAGTTTGGCGGCTGGAGCCTATAAGGCAGGCTGCAGCAGGAAGCTTTCGGGCAGGTTGGGTGTACTGGGGCAGGATATAGGAATGGCCTTCCAGATAATAGATGATATACTGGACTTGACAGGAAACGAGGAAAAAGTAGGAAAGCCTTTGTTCAGTGATGCGGCACAGGGTGTATATACCCTTCCGGTTATATATGCGCTGAGGTCGGGATATAGGAAACAAGCTCTTGAAGCGTTGGATAAAATTCATGAAGATAACGGGGCTTCTTTTTATGAGGTATTGGAAGCATCCAAAGCAATAGAATGGTCAAAAAACATTGCAGAGAGGTATATATGCAAGGCCACGAAGATTGCCGGGGGGCTGCCGGATTCTATGGGAAAGGGAATAATAATAGATATAATAAATGAGCAGCTCGAAAGAAAGTTTTAAATCTTGAGCTGCTTTTTGCTTTATATAAGGTTTTGCTCATGGAGGTGCTTATCCTATTAATAAATATTACCCGGGATATATTGTATGATACATATTCATATATCATAATTATAAGTGGGATCATAATGCCATTTCATTTGACGGCTTTTTATTTTCCATTCGTCTATACATTATGAAATATTTCAGATGTAAATTTAGGAGGTTAAAAAATGAGTGTTTTACAAGCAATTATTTTAGGTATAATCCAGGGCTTAACAGAGTTTTTGCCGGTAAGCAGCTCCGGACACCTTGTACTTTTCCAGAAAATTTTTGGTATAACCGAACCTACCCTTGTATTTGATACAATGGTGCATGTAGGGACCCTGGCGGCTGTACTGGCTGTGTTCTGGGGAGATATTGTTTCGATACTTAAGAAACCCTTTCAAAGGCTTACATGGCTTTTGGTTGTAGGGACCATACCCACTGCTTTAATAGGAATTCTTTTTAAGGATTATATTGAGGAAGTATTCAAAAGCGGCAGTACTTTGGGCTTTGAATTCCTGATCACAGGTGCTGTTTTGCTGTTTGCAGAAAAGCTTAATAGGGGCAGAAAGGGTGTCAAAGAAACATCCTTTGCTGATGCCGCTTTTATCGGAGTGATGCAGGGAATAGCAATCATGCCTGCCATTTCAAGGTCAGGACTTACTATATCCGGATCTTTGCTGAGAAATCTTGACCGGGAGTTTGCGGCAAAGTTCTCATTTCTGCTTTCAATACCTGCAATCCTTGGAGCTGCAGTTTTCCAGGCTAAGGATATACTGGATGCAGGAGCTTCCGGTATAGGTTCAACAGCAGTGATAGCAGGTACTATCGCAGCAGCAGTTGCAGGGTATGCCTCAGTGAAAATAATGCTTGAACTTCTTAAAAAAGGCAGTATGAAATACTTTTCATATTATGTATTTCTAATAGGAGCTCTGGTAATTATTGACCAATATATTACCCACATATTCTTTTGATAAAATTTGAAATGAATTTGTAATATTTTATACCTGGAAATTTATTATATAATTAAAGTATGAAAAAAATTGCATTATAGGGGTGTATTGAGGTGAACGAACTTAAGGAGCTGCTTCCATATCTCAAAATGTGGAATACATATGTAGATATAGGTATTATCGCCTTAATTATTTACAAGGTCATGAATTTAATAAAGGAAACCAGGGCAGAGCAGCTTATTAAGGGTATTGCCATGCTTATTATTGCAACAAAACTCAGCGAAGTACTTGGCTTGCATGCTGTTTACTGGCTGCTAACCAAAGCCATGACGGTCGGAGTAATTGCAATACTGATAATTTTCCAGCCGGAGCTTAGAAGAGCTTTGGAGCATATAGGAAGAGGAAAGTTCTTCGTAAAGGGAGAGCTGCTTGAGCAGGAAATAGATAGCATGCTGGATGAGATTTGTTTGGCAATCGCACACCTTTCCAAGAATAAAATCGGAGCAATAATAGTATTGGAACAGGAGACAGGGCTGAACGAATACATAGAAACCGGGACAAAACTGGATTCCGTAGTGTCCAGCGAGCTTCTCACCAATATATTCATCCCGAATACTCCATTGCATGACGGTGCTGTAATTTTAAGAAGGAACAGGATACTGGCAGCAGGGTGCTTCCTGCCCCTGACTCAAAGCCAGAATCTCAGCAAGGAATTGGGGACAAGACATAGAGCAGCAATAGGAATCACAGAGATTTCAGACAGCATGGTAGTTATAGTATCTGAGGAAACCGGTGTGATATCCTTTGCAAAGATGGGGAGACTATCAAGATATCTTGACACTAAGTCTCTTAAAGAAATAATAAAGAACAGTTATAAGCTAAAGGAAGGCAAACAGCCCATATGGATGAAGTGGGGTGCCAAGAATGAATGATAAAATATTGAACAAGGATGTAACTATAAGAGTACTTTCAGTAATGTTGGCCATACTCCTTTGGTTTTATGTAATAACAGAGCAGAATCCGGAATTAACAAAGGACATAACAGTGCCGGTAAAGATTATCAATTCCGAATATCTCGATAAGAACAACATGGTACTTACGGGTGATACCAGTTCATATTTTGTTACATTAAGAGTCAAAGGAAATAAGAATATACTTGATAAGCTTAACGAAGCTACGGTTAAGGCTTTTGCAGATTTGGAGGGGCATGCCAGCAAGGGTGATAATTTCTTAAAAATAAATGTAAACGGAATCCCGGAGGGGGTTAACCTCCTGTGGAAATCTGCTGATAGCCTGAAGGTACTGCTTGAACCCAAGGTCAGTGTCCAAAGGGGTGTAGATATTAACGTTATGGGAAATCCATCCCACGGACTGGCTGCAATGACTCCCGTAATAGCACCTACCGATGTTGTAATTACAGGCCCTGAATCCCAGGTAAACAAGATTAAGAGCGTCAGGGTTGATGTTGATATTGCCAGTGTAAATGCTGAAGTAAAAAAGATTTTACCTGTAAGGCTTTTGGATGAAAACGGCAAAGATGTGAAAAATGTAAAAGTTGACCCGAGCAATGTTGAAGTAAGTATTCCAATAGAAAATACCAAAAGGGTGAACATACAACTGGACCTTTCCGGAGAACCGGCGCCTGAATATACAATAAGCAGTGTTTCAGTTTTACCGGGTGAGATATTGATTACAGGCAAGCAGCAGATGTTGAACAGTATAAATTTGTTGAAAACAGAGAAAATTGATATTACCGGTGCAGTTATGGATTTGGACAAGGAGGTAACCCTGGTATTGCCAGAGGGTGCTGAGCTTGTCAACAAGGATGAAAAGATACGCGTATATGTGAACATTGAAAGAATCGTAACCAAGGAAGTCACAGTTGGAAACATTGATTATATTAATTTACCCGATGGCATGACGGTCGACAGCATACAGGCAAATCTGCGTGTAGTGCTGAAGGGCGCGGAGAATCTACTGAATGAGGCTCCGGGCAATATGAGGTTCTATGTGGATTTGAAGCATGCAACTGAGGGAACAAACACACTGAATGTTATTTGGGAAAAACCCCAGGGGGTTGAGGTGCTGGATATGGCACCGCAGCAGGCTACGGTGGTATTGAAAAGAGGTTAGCAACATAATGACTGGAAATCTGGGGAGATGATGCTGTGCTTTTGGAGATAAACAATCTCAAGCAGTCTATCAATGAGCTTTCACCTGATGGCGATATAGATACAGTAAGGCTGCTTGCGGCAAAAAAGCTTAAAGTAAGCGAGAGTGACATACTTAGTGTAAAAATAGTCAGAAAGTCCATAGATGCCAGAGAAAAAAACAACATAATGTTTGTTTATTCTGCTGATGTTGAAATAGCCGGCGGCGTAAGTCTGTCGAAGTACCGCACGCTTAAGGATGTACTTATAGCTGACGGGAAAGCGGACCGAAACAGAGAGGGAAGGCAGCAGGCATATGGGACTGAGACAATCAATAACAGACCAATAATAATAGGAAGTGGACCGGCAGGCTTGTTTGCCGGTTTAATTTTGGCAGAGCATGGATACAAGCCCCTTATTCTTGAACGGGGTTATGATGTTGACAGAAGAAGTGCAGCAATAGACACCTTTTTTAAAAGCGGTATATTTGATGAAAATTCAAATGTCCAGTTTGGGGAGGGCGGGGCAGGCACCTTCTCTGACGGGAAGCTGACTACAAGGATCAAGGATAACAGGGTAGATGCTGTGCTGGCAAAATTCATTGAAGCGGGAGCTCCCAAAGAAATTGCATATATAAACAAGCCCCATATCGGTACGGATACATTGAAGCTTGTTGTAAAGAATTTGAGGAACAGGATTATTGAACTTGGTGGAGAAGTAAGGTTTTCTTCCAAGGTTACGGATATAGCAATTAAGAATGGAAGTGCGTATGCCGTCTCTGTAAACGGCAGCCGCACGATTGAGTCCAATGTTATTATTGCAGCGCTGGGGCACAGTGCGAGGGATACTTATGAAATGCTTTTTAATAAAGGGGTAAGGATTATTCCCAAGCCCTTCTCAATCGGGGTCAGGATAGAGCATTTGCAAAGTATGATAGATGAGGCACAGTATGGAAAGTTCGCAGGACATCCTAAGCTTGGTGCCGCTGACTACATACTTACCTTCAGGAGTGCTGCAACAGGCAGGGCTGCTTACAGCTTCTGCATGTGCCCCGGGGGCATGGTTGTAGCTGCTGCTTCAGAAAATGGAATGCTTGTTACCAATGGTATGAGCGAATATAAAAGGGATAAGGAAAATGCAAACAGCGCCCTTGTTGTATCTGTATCGCCGGAGGATTTCATGAGCAGCCATCCGATGGCAGGAGTAGAGTACCAAAGAATATGGGAAGGTAAGGCATATGAGATGGGGGGACGGAATTTCCATGCTCCTGTCCAGCTGGTAGGAGACTTCTTTGAGGGCCGGGTATCAAGGGGACCGGGAAGCGTAAAACCAAGCTATGCTCCCGGAATAAAGATGTGTGATTTGAACCTGTGCCTGCCTGATTATGTAACTTCAACGATGAAAGAGGCAATTAAGAGCTTTGACAGAAAGATAAAAGGCTTCGGAAGCAAGGATGCTGTTCTGACGGGTGTAGAGACAAGAACATCCGCACCGGTCAGAATTGTAAGAAATGAAAATATGGAATGTGAAAATGTACAAAACCTGTATCCCATTGGTGAAGGAGCAGGCTATGCAGGGGGCATAGTAAGCGCTGCGGTGGACGGTATAAAGGCGGCAGAAAAAATAATGCAGCGGTATAAGCCACTGTAAGAACTGGTCGCAAGATTGCGACACAAGGAACGGGTAACACTGAAGACACGGAAGCCAACTGAAGACACGGCGGGGAAAAATAAGAGTTACTGTGTAATTCCGCAGGAATTCCGTGAAAAATCTGTGTGTTCCGTGGTTTTCGTTTCTGCACCCGTAGGGGATACCCTGGCTTCCCCGTGCCACGAGCCGCGCGGCAATAGACAATAGGATTTCAGGGATGGGCTTCGAAGTCCGGCTTGAACCCATAGCCCATAGCCCATAGCCTGATGAATGTGTCGCAACAAATCTTTAGTGCGAAACGCGAATTTCGAAACATACCCTGAATGAATACCATAAGTAAAATTCTGTGAGGTTGTTTTATGGAAAAGGATATAGAACTGATACTGAATTCAACTCATGATGCGATGATTGTTGTTAATACAAAAGGAATTATTACGCTCTTCAACAAGGCGGCAGAAAAGCTTACACTGATAAAGGCAGAGGACGCCCTGGGCAGGTATGTAGCTGACGTTATTAAAGATACAAGACTTCCATATATATTGGAGACGGGAAAATCGGAGCTGCACCAGCAGCAAAATCTGGGAAACATTAAAATAATAACAAACAGGATGCCCATAAGGGATGACAGCGGAAATATAATAGGGGCCACTGCCGTATTCAGGGATATCACGGAAGTAATAAAGCTTGCCGAGGAAATAACCAATCTTAAGGAAATGAAGAGCTTGCTGGAAGCAATCTTTAATGCCACCCAGGATGCAATTTCGGTTGTAGATCAGAAGGGCCTCGGAGTTATGGTCAACCCTGCTTATACAAAGATAACCGGACTTTCCGAGAAGGATGTGATAGGGGCGCCCGCAACAGTAGATATTGCAGAGGGTGAGAGCATACACATGCAGGTAATAAAAACCAAGAAACCCGTAAAGGGAGCACTGCTGAAAGTCGGCCCAGCCCGTAAAGAGGTTCTGGTAAATGCGGCGCCTATAATAGTTGACGGCGAATTACGGGGAAGTGTCGGCGTGTTGCATGACCTTTCGCAAATAACCAAGCTTACCAATGAATTGAAACAGGCAAAGGAGATAATAAGAAGCCTTGAAGCAAAATATACCTTTGATGATATAGTTGGCAAAGATCCTCTGCTCCTTGCCGCAATTGACAAGGCAAAAAAGGCTGCAGAAACTCCTGTTACAGTTCTTCTGCGAGGTGAAAGCGGTACCGGAAAAGAAATCTTTGCCCATGCGATACACAATGCAAGTGAAAGAAAATACAGGAAATTTATAAGAGTTAACTGTTCTGCCATTCCCGAATCCCTATTGGAATCAGAGCTTTTCGGTTATGAAGAGGGTGCTTTTACCGGAGCGAAAAAAGGCGGAAGAAGGGGATTATTTGAGGAAGCGAGCGGAGGTACGATATTTCTTGATGAAATAGGGGAGATACCTTCAGGAACCCAGGCAAAGCTTTTGAGAGTACTCCAGGAAAAAGAACTGGTAAGAGTGGGCGGGACAGAAGCCGTAAATATAGATGTAAGGGTAATTGCCGCTACAAATCTTGACCTTGAATCTGCTATAAACAACGGCAGGTTCAGAGCTGACTTATATTACAGGTTGAATGCATACCCTATAAAAATACCACCTCTAAGAATGCGTAAAGGGGATATCTATGACTTGTCTCTTTTGTTCATAAAGAAGTTCAACCAGCAGTTCGGACGCAACGTACAAGACATATCCCACCAGGCCATACATAAACTGAAATCATACAGTTGGCCCGGTAATGTAAGAGAGCTTGAAAACGTAATAGGCCGTGCAATAATAAACATGAAGATAAATGATGCGGTAATTCACGAGACTCACCTGCCGCAGTTCGAAAGGCTTGCAGACAAAACGGCAGAGCCATCCGGCGGGGATGCAAACTACGGAGATGTAACAATGAGCCTTGAAGAAGTGGTTGAACAGGCAGAAAAGAAGTATATAACACTTCTGATGAAGGAATGTGAGGGCAATAAAACTAAAGCTGCGAGAATGATGAATATTTCTTTGAGAAGCTTGTATTACAAGCTGGAGAGGTATGGAATAGAATAAACAATTTGAGCATATCAGGTTTTTGCTGTGCGGTTTTTTTGAATTTTTTTATAATGCATAGGAAAGTATAAATTTCCGATGTGGGCCCACGAAACAAGTTCGTTACACCCACAACATCAATGTAAGGTTTTCTTATGAGAAAACCTCTAGTGTGATACTTTCCGTTAAATGCATTTCATAAAAGGCTTCCTTGGTCGTTAAGATGCTTCAATAGAAGACTTTTTTACTGAGACGAAGAATTTTTGGAAATTTTTCGTCTTATTATATGTATGGCATTTTTATGAATGTTGGAAGTTTATCCGAAAGTATGGCAATTTATGGATATAAGTGGTAAAATTATGCTGTTGGCATGTTGGTGCCGCAGAAGCACCCGGAGGTAGCGACATTGAGGATAATAATCAAATATCTGTTGAAAAACATATGCGAAAAGAAGCTGAGAACCTTTCTGATAATGCTTGCTATAGTGCTTTCCTCGGGGGTCTTTTTCGGATCAACAGCAATATCCGGGAGCCTGACGAAAAGCTTTACTGCAGCACTGAAGGGCTATTTCGGAAACTGTGATATTGTGATAAGACCCTCAAAGAATTCTCCTTCGAATTTTTTCTATACAGCAGGAGCAGAAAGGTACGGTAATGACTTTGAATATGTAATCGGAGAAATAAGTACCGGAGCTTTATATAAGACTAAAAAGAATGAAGAAGTAAATATATACCTGAAGGGCATACTTCTAGAGGATTTACAGAAAATGAACCCTTTCAGCATAGAGCAGCAATCATACCTATATCCCTTCGATGGGAGAAAAATAATAATATCCAGCGTGACTGCCGGCCAATACTCGCTTAAACTTGGGGATACAATAACCCTTGGAATCGGAGAAGGAAGGTTTAAGTTCAGAATATCGGGGATAGCTGCACCGACTGGGCATTTCAAAGGAAGTCCGGAGCAAGTCAATGCAGTTGTACCGAGAAGTACTTTGAGTTCCATTGCGAACGCAAGGGGAAAGGTTAATACGGCATATATAAAGCTAAAGGACCCTGGAGAAAAGCAGCGGTTTATAAAAAAGCTGTCAGAAGAATATAAGAAATACAGCGTTGATGAGCCGTTCCCCTATGAAATGATTAAGCAGCAGACATCAGAAATTTCAGCGATTTTCATGATGCTTTCTTCTGTTGTGTTCTTCATGAGTTTGTTTATAATTTACTCATCCTTCAAGGTGATTACTGCAGAGAGACTTCCTGTTATAGGCATATTCAGGAGTATCGGAGCTACAGGGAGAATAACCAATCTCATGCTCCTCGGTGAAAGTATGCTCTACGGGACAATTGGTGGGGTGCTGGGCTGCGGCCTGGGAGTGGGGATATTATATCTGATGGCATATGCAATGAATAATATGGCAAGCTCTGGCGCAGGAATATCTCTTAATACCACGATAGATTTCTCTGTGATTCATCTTGTATTTACACTCCTGATGGCAGTTGTACTATGCCTTATGGGATCAGTAATACCAATATTCAAGGTTTCAAAGATTTCTGTGAAGGATATAGTGTTGAACCTCGTTCAAAAAACTGCAAAGCGAAAGAAGAGCAGACTCGTGCTCGGGATTGTTTTTATTCTTGTAGTCTTTGCGCTTTCGTTCTCGGATTCGGATAATCTGCGCCCCATAGTTGCAGGTTTGGGTATGGTCTTGTCATTAGCTTCCCTGACTATGCTGGTGCCTTATATTACGGCAATATTTGTTCGGCTCTTTGAAAACGTATACTCCCGTATATTTGGGAGCATAGGTGTGATTGCAGTAAAAAACCTCAGAGATAACAGAAACATAGTTAACAATATTACGATGCTGGCAATAGGAATATCAAGCCTGCTTATGATAAATACAGCCGGGTACGATTCTGCTGTAAGTATAAACGACAACTACAACAATACAAAATATGATATTGAAGTGTATACAGGACGTGCAGACCGCAATTTCGCCAGGATGATACTCGGAATAGACGGGGTTAAAGATGTATATGGCGATTATTCCTTTTATCATGTGGAACTGGCTGGAAGGAAGGAATATATCAGTGAAGTGACAGGCATTGACAAAGCAAAATTCATGGATTTTTTTAAGCTTGATATGGATGGAGACCCGAAAGCAGCTTTCGATAAGCTGGAGGAAGATAGAAACATCCTTGAAATTAAATATGAATGATAACCTGTTACAGAGTTTAAGGGGGGAACACGATTGCAGAATAATACAATCAAAGGAATACTTTTGGCAATGGTAGTTTTGGTAGCGGCTGCTTTTTTTATGGGCTGCAGCTTGCTTGACAAGTATGGGTTGGGTATCCCGGGAATGCAGGGCGCATCTGATACAGAGGCCGTCAATATCGGAACTGATGATTTTGAAAACATAGAGCGGATCGTTAGTGAATCGCCGGATGGCAAAACAAAAATTTATCTTAGCTCTGACAATAATCTGTTTATTAAAGACAATAACACAAACAAAATTATATATAGAAATTATGAAAAAGACAGTGAGCTTTTAAGGCATCCATATTCTCTGTGGTCTACCGATTTCTTCCGGATACAATGGAGTGATGACAGCAGCTATGCGTATATAATCGACAGCATATATGATTTCAAAAATGATAAGCTTATACCTTTGAAGGATTGCCTGATATTTTCCTGGGTGGGCAACAGGGGAGTATACCTCTCGGATGGAAAGCTTGTTGAAGGAAAGTTCTGGGATCATGGCTTTTATGGGTTATATGCATCCCAAAAGCTAAAGATTTTTGAGGCTGGTAATACCAGAATTGCTAAAGAGCTGAATGATGGAAGGTATTTCATTGTTTCAGAAGATACCTGGGATGAAGACGAAAGAACACTTTTCAGGTGCTTAGGCCCCACGATCAAAGTAAAAACCGCAAGATTCAAGTATGATGACGAGCATATGTATGATAAGCTGATCAAGGCTTACCAGGAGCTAAGGGAGGACGAGAAGGCATGGAAGCTTTTAAACGGCAGTTATACCGGGGCGGCAGTACGGGAAAAAGCGCTGCAAGACTTCCGAAAAATCCAAGCCCTTTATCCGGTAAAGCTTCTTGAAGAGCAGTTCTCGGAAGATCATTTGAATTGGGATTTTGATATGGGCTTTTATATAGTTGATATTATTGAAGAACGTATAAGCTAATATAATATACTATAGCCATGCAATAAATTGCAAAAATAAAGTATTTTGCAATTTATTGCATGCAAATTGATTCAATATATAAATCCGGTTTTTAGGTGAGTTTCTTATAAGGTCTCCTCGATTATTTAACTGCTTCATTAGAGGCCTTTTTTATTTTTTGACAAAATTAGTGGCACATAACTTGCATATTAATTTTGTTGAATATCTAAAAAAAATGAGTAAATATTCACATGCATACTAAGAATATTCACGGCAGATATTTTACTCTGTAGGTCGTTGAAACACAAACGCATTATAATAAACAGATAAGGAGCGGTGAGACTGTGTCAAGGGAAAACATACTGGTGATTAATCCCGGATCTACTTCGACAAAAGTAGCTATATTCAGAAATGGTGAAAATGTTTTGCAGAAAAATTTAAGTCATTCTGCAGAGGAAGTGGCTAAGTTCACGAAAGTTACTGACCAATATGAATACAGGCAGAAAATGATACTGGATTGGATGAAAGAAGTAGGGATAAGTACTGAAAGCCTTTCCGCAGTGGTTGGAAGAGGCGGCCTATTAAAGCCAATGCCTGGCGGTACTTATAAGGTTACTGATGCAATGATTGCTGACCTTCGAATCGGTATTCAGGGCGAGCATGCCTCAAACCTTGGCGGAATCATTGCAAAGGCTATAGCAGACCCTGAAGGAATTTCTGCTTTCATAGTTGATCCTGTTGCATCCGATGAATTCGATGATATTGCGCGGGTGTCAGGTATGCCGGAAGTCCCGAGAAGATCCTTGGTACATGCTTTAAATATTAAAGCTGTTGCAAGAAGAGCTGCCAAGGATATGGGGAAAGGCCTTGAGGATGTTAATTTTATAATAGCCCATCTTGGAGGGGGCATATCGATTGCACCACTCAGAAAGGGCAAAATAGTTGATGTAAGCGGTGCTGACGATGGAGGACCATTCTCCCCGGAAAGGACGGGAGGACTTCCAGTAGGTGATTTGGTTAAGCTGTGTTATTCCGGGAAGTATACACAAGCAGAGATGAAAAAGAAGGTCCTTGGTAAATCAGGGCTTGTTGGTTACTTAGGCACAAATAATGCGAGAGATGTAGTTCAGATGATAGAGAATGGGAATAAAAACGCAGATTTGATATTTGACGCAATGGCATACCAGATAGCTAAAGAGATTGGTTCAATGGCAACAGTACTAAAGGGAGAGATTGATGCTGTTGTCCTTACCGGTGGTCTTGCATACTCGGAACTTTTATGCGGGAGAATATCCAGGAGAGTAGAATTTATAGCTCCTGTCAAAGTATATGCAGGAGAGGATGAAATGCTTGCATTGGCTGAAGGTGCAATGAGAGTGCTCAAAAATGAGGAGACACCCAAGATATACGAGGAAGAGGTGAAATGATATGATCAGGAAGTTTGATGATATTATAAAAGCTGCAAGGGAGAAGGGCCCAAAGGTAATAGCAGTTGCAGTTGCACAGGATGTTGGAGTTCTGAGCGCCGTAAACGGTGCTAAAAATCTTGGAATCGCAGATGCTGTTCTCGTTGGGGACAAGGAGGAAATAGCACAGGCTGCAGAAAAATGCGGTATCGATATAAAAAGCTTCGAGGTTATAGACATCAAGGAAAAGGCCGATGCTTGCCGCAAGGCGGTGGAGCTGGTGTCCACAGGCAAAGCGCATATTGTAATGAAAGGGCTTGTAGACACGTCACTTATACTAAAGGCTGTACTGGATGAAAAAATAGGTTTAAGAACAGGAAATGTGCTGTCCCATGTTGCTGTGTTTGATATAGCAGGTTATGACCGGCTGTTCTATGTAACGGATGCTGCAATGAATATAGCACCAAACCTTGAGCATAAGAAGCAGATAATCGAGAATGCAGTATTTGTTGCACATTCTTTGGGAAATGAGAATCCGAAGGTTGCAGTACTGACAGCAGTGGAAAAGGTCAACCCTAAAATGCAGGCAACCCTTGATGCTGCAGAACTTGTGAAAATGAATGAGGAAGGCACAATAAAAGGTTGCATCATCGGCGGGCCTTTCGCTCTAGATAACGCAGTGTCAGAAGAGGCAGCAAAGCATAAAGGGATAGACCATCCGGTTGCAGGACACGCAGATATCCTGATGGTTCCGGTAATTGAGGCGGGAAACATGCTGTACAAGTCAATGGTGTTCTTCGCAAGAGGAAAAAACGCAGGAATAATAGTAGGAGCAAAGGCTCCGGTAGTATTGACTTCCCGTGCCGACTCTGACGAAGCTAAATTGAACTCTATTGCCATAGGGGTACTGATGGCAAGTACAAAATAGGCGCAAAGCGCAGGCACGAGGCAAGAAGTTTAAGAAAGCCTTCGAAGACATACATAAAAGCATTGCCCATAGCCCATTGCCAATGAAAATTATTAGGCTCCATATGAAAATTTAAGGAGGTTATTACGATATGCAAGATACTTTTAGACTGTTAATCATTAATCCAGGCTCTACTTCAACAAAGATAGCTATCTATGACAATGAGAAGCCTGTACTGGAGCAGACTTTGAGGCATTCAAACGAGGAGCTTGCTCCATATGCAACAATAATAGACCAGTTTGAATTCAGAAAAAATGTAATATTGGATACACTCAATGCAAACGGGATAAACATAACCAAACTGAGTGCCGTGGTAGGAAGAGGCGGAGTCCTGAAGCCTATGGAAGGCGGAACGTATAACGTAAACGCAAAAATGATTGAAGATCTCCGAACTATACCAATGGGGCAGCATGCCTCCAACCTGGGTGCCATAATAGCCAGCGAGATTGCAACCCAGCTTGGGATACCGGCCTTTATAGTTGATCCGGTAGTCGTTGATGAAATGGAGGAGATTGCAAGATTCTCCGGTATGCCGGAAATAAGAAGGATATGCATATGGCATGCATTGAACCAGAAAGCCGTTGCAAGAAGAGCGGCAGCTGCCATGGGGAAAAAATATGAAGAACTGAATTTCATAATTGCTCATTTGGGCGGGGGTATTTCGGTAGGAGTCCATAAAAATGGCAGAACAATTGATGTGAACAATGCCCTTGACGGTGAAGGCCCCTTCTCTCCGGAAAGAACCGGAAGCCTGCCTGTCAGCGGTCTTGTAAAGCTCTGCTACTCAGGCCAATATACATTAGCTGAAATGAAGAAGAAGATTACAGGCAAGGGCGGCCTTGTTGCATATCTTGGAACTAACGACGGCAGGGAAGTTGTAAAAATGATAGAAGCAGGTGACAAGAATGCGGAGCTCATATATAAGGCAATGGCATACCAGATATCCAAGGAGATAGGCGCTTGTGCTACAGTGCTCGAAGGCAAGGTAGATGCAATAATACTTACAGGAGGACTTGCCTATGACAAGCTCTTGACTGGGTGGATAACGGAAAGAGTAAAATTCATCGGAGATGTAAAAATATATCCGGGAGAAGATGAGATGATAGCTCTTGCTGAAGGGGGCTTAAGAGTATTGCGTGGAGAGGAAGCAGCAAAAGAATATAAATAAGTACGAGGGATAATATGTTTGATGAAAAAAGGGTCAGAATTATTACAGGACATTATGGCAGCGGTAAAACCGAATTTGCTGTGAACTATACCTTCAGACTTGCTGCAACAGGCAAAAAAACATCAATAGTAGATCTTGACATAGTAAATCCATATTTCCGGTCGAGGCAACTGGAACCTCAGTTTGCAGAAAAGGGAATACGTGTAATATCCTCCAGCGTGAAAGGGCTTGCAGGTGACCTTCCGGCGCTTTCACCGGAGATATATTCGGTATTGCAGGACACTTCCTATGAAGTGGTGCTGGATGTAGGCGGAGATAAAGTAGGAGCTACGGCTTTGGGCAGGTATCACGAATATTTCGACCGTGAACCCTACGACATGTTATTTGTATTGAACGCCAACCGCCATCAGACAAGCACTGCAGAAGGCGCCATCAGCTACCTGCGGTCAATAGAAGAGGGCTCCCAGCAAAAGGTAACAGCCCTGGTCAATAATACTCACCTTTGCGGGGATACCACCCTGGAAGACATTCTGAAAGGCCAGGAGCTTTGCGAAGAGGTTTCCAAAGCTTTGGGACTTCCCATAAAATATATAGTTGCCGAAAAGAAACTTGCCGGCATGCTTCCAGAAAACCTTCAGGGAGAAATATTCCCGATAGATATATACATGAAAAAACCCTGGGAGGATTAGTCTTAACAAATTCAATACCAGTTAATCTATTATATTCTAAGAAGGAGGTTAAAAGATGGCTAAGGTAATATTCGACGAAAACAGGTGCAAGGGCTGTGAACTTTGCACGACAGTGTGCCCAAGCAAAATCGTAGTGATGGACAAGGAAAGAATCAATGTCAAAGGTTATCATCCGGCTACAGTCAAGGAAATGGATAAGTGCAGCGGGTGTGCATCTTGTGCAAGAATATGTCCAGACGTTGTAATAAGAGTGGAGAGATAAAAAAGGGAGGTAAAGCTAAATGGCTAAAGAATTATGGAAGGGCAATGAAGCCATTGCCGAAGCAGCAGTGAAAGCCGGCTGCAGGTACTTCTTCGGTTATCCGATAACACCGCAGAATGAAATACCTGAGTACATGTCAATGAGACTTCCTCAGGTTGGCGGATGTTTCCTGCAGGCAGAATCAGAGGTAGCTGCTATAAACATGGTATATGGTGCAGCGGGGGCGGGAGCAAGAGTAATGACGTCTTCGTCCAGCCCAGGAATCAGCTTGAAGCAAGAGGGAATCACCTATATAGCAGGTGCACAGCTGCCCTGCGTTATAGTTAATATAATCAGAGGGGGCCCAGGTTTAGGTGGTATACAACCTGCACAGTCTGACTATTTCCAGGCATGCAAGGGCGGCGGACACGGAGATTACAGACTGATAGTGCTCGCGCCGTCTTCAGTACAGGAAGCAGTTGACCTTGTACAAGAAGCCTTTGATATCGCAGATCAATACAGGAATCCTGTCCTGATCCTTGGAGACGGAATGATAGGACAGATGATGGAGCCGGTTGAGTTTAAGGAAGTTAAGAAGAGAAATCTTCCTGAAAAGACATGGGCTACTGTAGGTACAAAAGGAAAGAGAAACCCGAACATAATAAATTCACTTTTCATAGATCCTGCAGAATGTGAACAGCATAACTTCAGGCTGTTTGAAAAATACAAGGAAATAGAGAGCAAAGAGGTTCAGGTTGAGGAATATAACCTTGAAGGCGCTGAAATTGTTTTCGTTGCATACGGAACAACATCAAGAATAGTCAAGAATGCAATAAACACCCTTGCAAAGGAAGGAATAAAGGCAGGACTTATAAGACCTATAACGCTTTGGCCATACCCAACCAAGACAATTGAAAAAGCAGCGGCAATGGCTAATGTAAAGGCATTCCTTACTGTTGAAATGAGCATGGGACAGATGGTTGAGGATGTAAGACTTGCTGTAAACGGCAAGAAGCCGGTTCATTTCTACGGGAGGACAGGCGGTATGGTTCCTACTCCAAAAGCAATTGTAGAAGAAGCTAAAAAGATTCTAGGGGGTGCAAAATAATGGCAGTTGTATTTGAAAAAACAAAGGGACTGACAGACAAGCCGTTCCATTACTGCCCGGGATGTACCCACGGCATTATCCACAGGCTTGTAGCTGAATCACTTGATGAGCTTGGCTTGCTTGATAAAGCTATCGGTATTGCTCCGGTAGGTTGTGCCGTTTTCGCGTATGATTATTTCAACTGCGATATGCAGGAAGCTGCTCACGGTAGAGCTCCTGCAGCTGCAACAGGAATAAAGAGAGTGAACCCGGAAGCTGCAGTATTTACTTATCAGGGAGACGGAGACCTTGCATCAATAGGTACTGCTGAAATAGTGCATGCAGCGATGAGAGGCGAAAAAATCACTACAATATTCGTTAACAATGCCATATACGGAATGACAGGCGGCCAGATGGCTCCAACAACTCTTGTCGGCCAGAAAGCCACTACTGCACCGCTTGGTAGAGATGAAAACCATGCAGGTATGCCTTTAAGAGTAAGTGAAATGCTGGCTACAATACCAAAGGCAGTATTTGTAGAGAGAGTTTCAGTTCATGATGTAAAGCATGTAATACAGGCTAAGAAGGCAATAAAGAAGGCCTTCGAACTCCAGATGCAGGGTAAAGGCTTTACTCTTGTTGAAGTGCTGTCAACATGCCCGACAAACTGGGGAAAAACTCCTGTAGAAGCATTACAGTGGCTCCAGGAAAACATGATACCATACTATCCGCTTGGAAATTTCAGAACTCCTGAGGAGGTGAAGTAAATGGCACATGAAATTATATTGGCAGGCTTTGGAGGACAAGGCGTTATGGCTATGGGCAAGATTCTTGCCGAAGCAGCTCTAAAGGAAGGTAAAAATGTGTCATGGCTGCCTTCTTATGGACCGGAAATGCGTGGCGGTACTGCAAACTGCAACGTAATAATTTCCGATGAACCTGTTGGAGCACCTATTGTTACTGAAGCAACAGCAGCAATAATAATGAACAGGCCGTCACTGGACAAATTCGAGAAAGACGTAATACCTGGAGGAACGTTATTGATAAACAGTTCCTTAATCGACAAAAAGGCAACAAGAAATGATATAAAGGTATACTATGTACCGGCAAATGATATTGCAAATGAGCTTGGTACAGGCAAAATTTCCAATATGGTTATGCTGGGAGCATTCCTTGAACTTTCACATGCAGCTAAGGAAGACACGATCATGGAAATACTCAGTGAAATATTCACCGGTAAAAAGGCAAGCGTTATACCGTTGAATAAGGAAGCATTGCTCAGAGGAGCCGCTTGCGTTAAATAAAACGAATCGATAAACCATTCCGGAATAAAAAACCACCATCTTCCATCCTCCTTCCGGGATGGTTTTTTTTATCATATTCTATTGACTAATTCTGCATAATTGAATAAAATAAACTATGAATATCAATAAGCTAATTCTATGAGCCGGAAAAGTACCGGAGGTTGATTATTCAAAGAGAGCCGGGGTTAGGTGAGAGTCTGGCAATAATAACGCCGTGAAAAGAGCCGGGGAGAATTCGGTCAAAAAAGCTTTTGCTTCAAGTAAACCGGACGTAAACCTGCGATAAAGGTTTGAGAGGACTATTGTCTGATGAATAAGAGGACAATATGATCAATTAGAGTGGTAACGCGGAAACTCCGTCTCTTTACAGGGATGGAGTTTTTAATTTTTATTAATACTATAAGTATAGGTTACAGGAGGGATTCATATGGATTTTAAAGTTGAAGTTGCGAAGAAAATAAGTAGTATGGTCGATATGGAATTTGATAAGGTAATGGAGCTTATTGAAATTCCGCCGCAGCCAAACATGGGGGATTATGCGTTCCCTTGCTTCCAGCTTGCCAAGGTAATGAGAAAATCTCCAAACATGATTGCTGCAGAGCTGTCCGGCAAGGTACAACCTGACAACGTTGTGGCAAAGGCTGAAGCCGCAGGCGGCTACCTGAACTTCTTCATAAACAAGGGTGAATACATTAAGCAGATAATAAACGAAGTATTGACCCAAGGCCAGAAGTATGCCAGCTCTAATGAAGGCGAAGGCAAGAATGTGCTTGTGGAGTTTTCGTCGCCGAATATTGCAAAACCCTTCCACATAGGCCATCTCTACACTACAGTGATAGGCAGCGCGATAGAAAAGATATACAGGCATCTGGGCTACAACACATTTAAGCTGAACCACATCGGGGACTGGGGTACGCAGTTCGGAAAACTGATTACTGCATATAAGAGATGGGGAGACCCCGAAGTTATAGAGAAAGATCCGATAAACGAGCTTCTCAAGATTTATGTGAAGTTCCACGAAGAAGCAGAAAAAGACCCGGCACTTGAGGACGAAGGCAGGGCATACTTCAAAAAGCTTGAGGACAATGACCCTGAAGCGGTTGAACTGTGGCAGAAATTCAGGGATTTGAGTCTGAGAGAATTCAAGGAACTGTACGATAAGCTTGGTATCACCTTTGACTCCTTTGCAGGGGAGAGTTTTTACAGTGATAAAATGGATGAAATCGTCCAGATTCTCCGCGACAAAAATTTGTTGGAGGACAGCGAGGGTGCCCAAATTGTCAATCTTGAACAGTTCGGTTTGCCGCCAATACTAATACTGAAGTCAGACGGGGCGACTATTTATGCGACACGAGACCTGGCAGCCGCATTATACAGGAAGAGGACCTACAACTTTTATAAAAACGTATATGTTGTAGGCGGTACACAATCATTGCATTTCAAGCAGATATTCAATACTCTGGGCTTGATGGGCTTTGACTGGTATAAGGATTGCGTGCATGTAAGCACTTCCCTTGTAAAATTCGCAGACAAAAAGCTTTCTACCCGAAAGGGCGATGTAATTTTTGCCAAGGATGTAATGAATGAGGCTATCCACAAGACGATGGAAGTAATAGAAAACAAGAATCCGAACCTCGAAAATAAGGAAGAAGTGGCAAAGAAGGTTGGTATCGGTGCGCTTCTCTATACCTTCCTCAAGAACAACAGGGACAAAGACGTTGTCTTCAAATGGGAAGATGCCTTGAATTTCGACGGAGATTCAGGCCCATATGTGCAGTACACCTATGTCCGTGGCAAGAGTATATTGAGAAAGGCCGGAAATATACCGGAGACTGCGGATTACAGCTACCTCACAACAGAGGATGAGTTCCAGCTTGTAAAGCTCCTGGGAGCCTTCAAGGATACGATAAAAGAAGCTGCAGAGAGGTATGAGCCCTTTGTTGTAACGCGGTATGTGACCGAACTGGCGAAGGCTTATAATAAGTTCTATAATACGCATCCGATACTAAATGCTGATGAAAATGTGAAGAATGCAAGACTCCATTTGACAATGGCTATAGGGACAGTAATAAAAACAGGTCTGGAACTTGTAGGCATAGATACGCCAGATAATATGTAAAAAAAGAGAGCTGCGGGGCATATCCGCAGTGCTGTCAATGCTATGAAATAAACAACCGGATTATT
>JBLNDG010000052.1:0-29730 GCA_050261415.1 Caulobacteraceae bacterium
TTGGATCAGGCGCTGTTGCTTCAATAATAGAATAATAAGGCAAAAGGCACGGGGCAATAGGTAATAGGCAATAGGTTGAGCAAAGGCTTCGAAGCCCGGCTCAAACCCATTGTCCATGGCCGATAGCCCATCGCCCGGCAATAGAGAATGACATGTAAGGACTAGTACCATATTACATATGATACTAGTCCTTTATAAAGTATTAAAATGTCGTAAAAAGGTAATAATTAGGTTTAGAATCACTTTTAAACCAGGACACGGATAACCTGAGGATGTACAAAATTTTATTGACATAGCAGATAAATTATGATAGATTTTATTGAGTAGCCTTAAAATGGAATAGTAATGTATTTTTGTGATATTTGATTTGATTAAGTAAATATATTTAAGGCATTAGACTATTGGGAGGTGTAGAGGATGAGGACTAAGATTACACTTGCATGCAGTGAATGTAAGCAGAGAAACTATGATACAATGAAGAACAAAAAGAACAACCCGGATAGATTGGAAATGAACAAGTACTGCAGATTCTGCAGGAAACATACATCACATAAGGAAACAAAATAGCCTGTAAAGGGAGTGAATGGTATGGCAGATACACCAAAAGCAAAAAAGTTCGATATTGCAAAGTCTTACAGGGAAACTAAGGCTGAACTGAAAAAGGTTACCTGGCCGAGCAGAAAAGAGCTTTTGCAGCATACTGAAGTTGTAGCAACTTCAATATTGTTGGTAGGAGCAGTACTTTGGATAGTTGATCTGGCATTCGGCAGAGTGCTTGACTTGTTTTTAGTGAGATAAAAAGGAGGAAAACTTCAAATAACAGTTTGAGGTTGATGCATCTATGGAAGAAAGAGGCAGATGGTATGTAGTACATACATACTCCGGTTATGAAAATAAGGTAATGGCAAATATTGAGAAGATAGTTGAAAACAGGAACATGCAGGATGTTATCTTTGAAGTAAAAGTGCCAATTGAAGAGCAGGTCGAAATAAAAAACGGAAAGAAGAAGGTTACACAGAAGAAAGTATTTCCCGGCTACGTGCTTGTAAAAATGCTTATGACGGATGAGTCATGGTATGTAGTAAGAAATACAAGAGGGGTAACCGGATTCGTCGGACCTGGTTCTAAGCCTGTGCCTCTGACTGATGCTGAAGTAAAGACTCTTGGTGTTGAAAAGACACCTGTTAAGCTTGATGCAAACGTTAAGGACCATATTAGGGTAATATCCGGACCCTTTGAGAATTTTGTGGGTATAATCCAGGAAATCAATAATGAAAAGCATAAGGTAAAGGTCATGATTTCCATGTTTGGAAGGGAAACTCCCGTTGAATTGGAGTTTACCCAGGTTGAAAGATTATAATATAATTTTTATATCATTATTTGCTGAGGGGAGGTGTAAATATGGCAAAAAAGGTTGCATCCATTGTAAAGCTTCAGGTTCCGGCAGGTAAAGCTACTCCAGCGCCACCAATAGGTCCGGCTTTGGGTCAGCATGGTGTCAATATTATGGGATTCTGCAAAGAGTTCAATGAAAGAACAGCTAAGCAGGCAGGCCTTATTATTCCTGTTGTAATCACTGTTTACCAGGATAGGTCATTCTCATTTATACTCAAGACGCCGCCGGCATCGGTGCTCATAAAGAAAGCCGTAGGTATCGAAAGCGGTTCAGGAGTTCCGAACAAAACTAAGGTTGGTAAGATTTCAAAGGCAAAGGTCAGGGAAATTGCAGAACTTAAAATGCCAGACTTAAATGCAGCCAGCATTGAAACTGCAATGAGCATGGTAGCTGGTACAGCAAGAAGTATGGGAATAGTTGTTGAAGACTAATTAAAAGTGGGAGGATAAATTCCGTTAATACCACGAGGAGGAAAATTCATGTTTAGAGGAAAGAAATATCAAGAAAGTGTTAAGCTTATTGATGCAAACAAACTTTATGATCCGAAAGAAGCTTTGGAAATCCTTCAGAAGACTGCCAAAGCTAAATTTGATGAATCTGTTGAAGTACACATAAAGCTTGGTGTTGACCCAAGACATGCAGACCAACAGGTTAGAGGAGTTGTAGTACTTCCTCACGGAACAGGTAAGAGCCTAAAGGTTTTGGTTTTTGCCAAAGGCGATAAAGCTAAAGAGGCTGAAGCTGCTGGTGCAGACTATGTTGGAGCTGAAGAACTGGTTACTAAAATTCAGAATGAAAACTGGTTTGATTATGATGTAGTAGTTGCTACTCCCGATATGATGGGTGTGGTAGGAAGATTGGGTAAAGTCCTTGGACCTAAAGGTTTAATGCCGAACCCAAAATCCGGTACTGTTACATTTGATATCGAAAAGGCTATCAGCGAAATCAAAGCCGGTAAAGTTGAGTACAGGGTTGATAAGACAGCTATAATCCACGTAGCAATAGGAAAGGCGTCCTTTGGTACTGAAAAGCTGGTCGACAACTTCAAAACCCTTATGGAAGCAGTTGTTAAGGCAAAGCCTGCAGCAGCAAAGGGTACTTATTTGAAGAGTGTTGTGACTACAAGTACTATGGGCCCTGCTATAAAGATTAATCCTGCACGTGTAACTGAGTAGTCAGTTGACAAGCGGGTTCTATTAATGTTAGAATGGCGCATGTATAAAAGTGAATACTTACCGTAGACAGTAGGTTGGTGAAAACCGTAAAACGTCCTGCCGAGGTTTCATAATATATGATGATAATGACCTCTCTATGTCTACGGAGAGGTCTTTTGTATTTTCAAAAGGCCTAATCCGGAAAATTACAAGTCTTCATCATGAGGAGGTGTAAAAATGTCAAAAAATTTAGGACCAAAAGAAGCAATAGTAAGTGAAGTAAAGGAAAAGCTCGGAAAATCAAATGCAGTTGTACTTGTTGACTATAAAGGTATAAATGTTGAAGATGTAACTGAGTTGAGAAAGAAATTCAGAGAAGCAGGCGTTGACTACAAGGTGTACAAAAACACATTGTTCAAAAGGGCGGCATCTGAACTTGGTGTAGAATCATTGCATGACTTCCTTCAGGGAACAGTAGCAGTAGCGTTTGGATATAATGATGCTGTTGCACCTGCAAAGACTCTCAATCAGTTCATAAAAGACCATCCAAAGGCGCCAATAACAGTAAAGGCCGGACTTGTTGAAGGCAAGATGATGAATCCCAAGGACTTAGAAGCATTGGGCAATTTGCCGTCAAGAGAAGTACTTATTGCAATGCTCCTTGGTGGATTACAGGGCACAGTCAGAAACCTGGCTTATGCTCTTAATACAATCAAAGAAAAGAAAGAAGCGGAAGCTTAATTAATAATTATGGGAGGTAATTTTAAATGGCAAGTGAAAAAACTACAAAATTTATTGAAGAAATAAAGAGTATGACAGTTCTTGAATTAGCTGAACTGGTAAAGGCTATCGAAGAGGAATTCGGAGTAACGGCAGCAGCTCCAGTAGCAGTTGCTGGCCCAGCAGTAGGCGCTTCAGCAGGTGCACCTGCTGAAGAGCAGACTGAATTCACTGTAGTTCTTGCAAGTGCAGGAGCAGAAAAGATAAAGGTTATTAAGGTTGTTAGAGAAATTACAGGTCTCGGACTCAAAGAAGCTAAAGACCTCGTTGATGGCGCTCCAAAGCCGGTAAAAGAAGGCGTAAGCAAGCAGGAAGCAGAAGAGATTGCTGCAAAGTTCAAGGAAACCGGAGCAACAGTAGAAATAAAGTAATTTATAGTCTATCAAAAATAAAAGCTGTGAAGACAGCTTTTATTTTTTTGTCTATAAATGTAAATATGTAGTTAATATAAAAATATATGTAATTTATATAATTATTATACAAATTTACAAATATTATGATATAATGTAACAAAAACGTACAAATATAGGATGATATGTAAACTGATCACCTGTATAAGGATGAAATATGGGGGTAGATTGCAATTCATGTCAAGACCTGTGAGCTTATACTGCTCTTAGTGTTAGCTGCTGTATGTGATATAAAAACATACAAAATAAATAATTTGATCACATATACTTTCATATTGCTCGGAGCGGCAACAAACATAATGATAGCCGGATACAAAGGCCTGCTCTTTTCTTTATGGGGATCGGTACTGCCGGTAATATGCCTTATGATTCTTTATTTGTGCAGAATGCTGGGAGCGGGAGACATAAAGTTATTTGGTGCAGTTGGGTCAATTATGGGTGCCGGTTTTACCTTAAATGCTATTTTATGTTCCTTTATTGCCGGAGGTATTATAGGGCTCAGTATATTGCTTGTAAAAAGGAGCTGCAAAAGCAGGCTCAGGTACTTGCTGATTTATATGAAGGGCTGTTTTCTTTCAATGAGTCTGCTGCCTTATACAAGTTTTGAGGACAAGCACAGCGATGACGGTAAATTCCACTTTGCCATAGCTATATCGGCAGGCACCTTAGTTCTATTTTTTATTAATGCAGCGGGCACGGGTGGCTTTTAGCCAATTTTGTATATTAAAAGGGGGATATGGATTGGGAAAGCTTGGTCTTGTTATTGCAGACATAGATGAAAACTATGTCAGAGGATTGATCAATTACATAGAAGCTGCAAACTCAAGGGATTTCCAGGTAAGCAGTTTTACACAGCTTAATTCTTTTCAGAATTTCCTCAGCAAGAATAAGCTGTCTGATATAATTTTAGTTTGTCCCGAATTCTACGAAGAAACCGCATTGAAAACTGAGGCAAAGCTTGTTGTTATTCTGTTTCCAGGTGTACTGGACAAGGAATACCCCGGATGTGAGACGGTAAATAAATACCAGACCGGTGAAAAGATAATAAGCAACATATTTTACTTGTATTCAAAGGTAAATCCAGATGAAGTCCATATATCAAACTGTGAAAAACGTGCAAAGGTTGTAGGCATATATTCTCCGGCAGGCGGTACAGGCAAAACTACCATTGCTGCCTCACTTTCCTCACATTGTGTGGAGCAAGGGTTGTCCTCATTTTATTTAAATTTCGAGAATATACAATCAACAGAGATTTTTTTTGATTGCAGCAGTGAAAGGAGTTTATCCTATGTTTTTTATTACCTTAAGGAAAAGGACAAAAACCTGACTTTTAAAATAGATGGGGTCAAGTGCTTAGATACAAGCTCAGGAGTACAATACTTTACTCCGCCACAAAGTCCTCTGGAGCTTGATGAAGTTGCGCCGGATGAGCTGGAACAGCTTTTGCATCAACTAAAAAGGACCGGCAAATATGATTTTGTATTCATTGATATGTCAAGCGCCTTTGATACAAAGAACATAAGGTTAATGCAGCTGTGTGACCAGGTTATTGCTGTTTATACCCAGGACTTATCAGCAAAACATAAGTTCAGAACCCTGGTAAACAATCTGGACAAACTCGATTCAACTTTCGGTCACGGTTTGTCAGCAAAATTCATATCTGTAATCAACAAGTACAAAGAAAACCCGTATGACAGCATGGATGACAACCTTATCAGCCGGATACCGCTGCGGTGCAAAATACCGGAGTATTCAAAATCAATAATTCAGGAAAATGGGAAAATAGCTGTCAATGACAGCAGCTTTTTAAAATCTGTGGATGAGTTAATTAATGTACTGCTGGATAGATGAGGTATGGAATATGGATAGCAATGAGAAATCTGCACTGTCTGAAAATATTAAAAAGGAAATAAGGGAAAGCCTTGATATAAGTAAAGATGTCACTGATGAAAGTATAAATGATATAGTAACTCAAAGAGTTTTTGCAATATCGGAAAAGCAGTATATGAGTATAGGGGATAAACAGGAGATAATCCTCAATATATTCAATTCGATAAGGAGGCTGGATATACTGCAGCCGCTTCTGGATGACAAATCTATCACTGAGATAATGGTTAACGGTGCGAAGGACATATTTATCGAAAGGAGCGGCAGGATATATGACATCGGTGCCGGGTTTGAAAGCCGGCAGAAGCTGGAGGATGTAATTCAGTCAATTGTCTCAAAGGTAAACAGAGTGGTGAATGAATCTTCTCCTATAGTGGATGCCAGGCTTGAAGACGGATCAAGAGTGAACATAGTTCTTCCTCCTGTAGCCATGAATGGACCGATACTGACAATAAGGAAGTTCCCGGAAAAACCGATTGATATAAGTGACTTGATAAACTGGTGTTCCATAACTGAAGAGGCTGCTGAACTGCTTGAAAGACTGGTAAAAGCCAAATACAACATATTTATTTGTGGGGGTACAGGCTCCGGTAAAACTTCATTCCTTAATGCGCTTTCCGGATTTATCCCCAGTGATGAGCGTATAGTGACCATTGAGGATTCAGCAGAACTGCAGATTAAAAATATTAAGAATATTGTAAGGCTGGAAACAAGAAATGCAAACACCGAAGGCAAAGGCGAAATAACAATCCGTGATTTGATAAAAACCTCTCTCAGAATGAGGCCTGAGAGAATAATTGTCGGGGAAGTGCGTGGTCCCGAAGCATTGGACATGCTGCAAGCAATGAATACAGGGCATGATGGATCAATATCAACAGGCCATGCCAATTCAACCAGGGATATGCTGAGCAGGTTGGAGACAATGGTGCTTAGCGGCGCATCAATGCCGCTGGATGCTATAAGACGGCAGATCTCATCTGCCATCGATATTATGATACATCTCTCACGGTTCAGGGATAAATCCAGAAAAGTAGTTGAAATTGTTGAATTACTTGGCTATAGAGCGGGGGATATTGAATTGAACCCGTTGTACTCTTTCGAGGAAAAAGGAGAGTCGGAGGATGGAAAAGTCCTTGGCACACTTGTAAGGACCTCCAATAAAATGGAGAATCTTCATAAATTCAAAATGGCAGGAGTATCTTCAAAGGTATGAGGTGAGCTGACATGAAAGACTATGGTTTTGTAATAACTTTGCTTACTGCTGTTTTTACCGCAATTCTGGCTATAACACTATATATATTTCTTAAGGACCGGATAAAGCCCCGGGCTAAAGCCACCAAGGCCGGTAAAAACCATATTATTGACTATAATTTATATGAAATGAGCGAAAGGGAATGGCTGATAAGCGTTCTGGCAGCCGCTCCGGTTATATTCGCAACAGGATATGTATTTTACAGAAGTGCTGCAATATCACTTCTTATTACTCCAGCATCATTGCTTTATCCACGGATAAAAGTGAAAGCCATTATAAGTAAACGGAAGGAGGAACTTAACCTTCAATTCAAGGAGGCACTGTACTCCCTTTCATCCTCATTATCAGCAGGCAAATCAATTGAAACAGCATTCAAGGATGCTTTAAAAGAGCTGGCTCTGGAGTATCCCGATCCTGAAACATACATCATCAAGGAAATAGAGCTTATAAACAAGAGAATTGAGATGAATGAGACCATAGAGGAAGCTTTGGCGGACTTTGCCGGGAGAGCGCATATTGAGGATATTCAAAGCTTTACTGATGTTTTTGTCATATGCAAGAGGACCGGAGGGAACCTGGTGCATGTCATCAAGAATACGGCAGACATAATAAATGAAAAAATCGACATAAAGCAGGAAATTAAAGTCATGCTTACTGAGAAAAGACTTGAACATAAGGTTCTGAACCTTATGCCGGTTATTATAATACTGCTTGTTTCCACCAGTGCTGAAGAGTTCATGAAGCCTGTATTTACAGAGCCTTTGGGAAGAGCAGTGATGACAATATCAATCCTGCTTTTTGCTGCGGCATACTTTATTTCAAGCAAAATAATGGATATTGAGGTATAGACTTATGATTTTATTGTTAACGGTTGAAGCTGCCTTTGTTGCATATGCCCTTATAATATCCGGGAAAGTCAATAGGGATTTTGAGAGTACAGTCGGTAAAGGAAAATCTCTTATGCAATTTTTGACGCCTGTCTCGCTTCTGATTGTTGATAAGCTCGAACAATCTGAAGTCTTCAGTTCTTATGAGAGGAAGTTGTCGGCCAGGATTACTGAACTGCACGGCAGCAAGAATGCAAGATATAATCTGAAGCTATATTTGGTGAATAAAGTTGCCATAATGCTTGCTGCACTGGTGCTGCTTACCCTGCTTGGCGTACCTATGTATAAGGTGGATGCCTCCTTTATAATATTCGCTGCAACTGTGCTTTTTTTGATATTTTTCCTTACAGACAGGGAACTGGATGAGAAGGTGAAAAAGAGGAACTTCATGCTTCAATATGACTTTCCTGAGTTTCTTAACAAGCTGGTGCTTCTGATAAATGCAGGGATGACATTGCCAAGAGCATGGGAAAAGATTGTATTGGACAGGAAGAGCCTTACTCCTCTTTATGAGGAACTCGGCACTGTTTATATGGAAATTCAAAACGGCAAACCGGAGGTGGCTGCTTATGAAGATTTCGCAAGAAGATGCAGGGTTAAAGAGATAAATAAGTTTATTACGGTAGTTATACAGAACCAGAAGAAGGGTAACTCAGAACTGGTGCCCATACTCAAAATGCAGTCCAATGAATGCTGGCAGACACGTAAAAATATGGCCAGAAGATTGGGGGAGGAGGCCTCGACGAAGCTTGTAATTCCATTGATGATAATGTTTGTCGGTATACTTCTTATAGTGATTCTTCCGGCGGTCTTGCAGCTGAGGAGCTTATAAAATAAATTCCGAAGGGGGTGAAAATATGCTGAAGGTTATAAAAAATTTTCTGGTTGAGGAGGATGGTATAAGCACAGTAGAGATTGTAGTTATAATCGCTGTTCTTGTAGGTATAGCTTTGCTCTTCAGAAAATCAATCACTGCTTATGTACAGAAGGTTATAAGCAACTTCATTGATACAGCTCCAACTGTTGACAATGTTGACGTTGACACTACTGCCCCCATGCCGTCAGGTAATTGATTCAGCAGCATATGCATTCTGCATGTGCTTCTCCATACGGAGGTGAGATATTGGCGAAGCTGTTAAGAAACAACAGGGGAAGCTACACCATAGAGGCTTCCATGGTTTTTACAATAGTTTTGCTGGCTATACTGGCTTTAATGTTCACTTTTGCATACATGCTGCAAAAGGTTGCCATTATGCAGGTGGCTTCTTATACTGCAAGGCAGGGAGCGGATTTATGGCTGGACAGCAGAAAAGATCCTGACAACGGCTTGATTAATGCTGACAAGGACAGGGATTCAGTATATTACAGAGTGTTCGACAATCTTCTGTTCCAGGGGAAAACCTTTGAATGGAAGCTTGAAGGTGAGAAAGCCAATGGCAACAGCCTTCCCGGGTATAAGGCATCCTTAATTGAAGATGCCCTCTCCCGAAAGCTGAAGAGCCTTATACTAAAGCCAAAAGAAACAAGTATCAGTATAAATTACAGCAATAACCTTTTAAAAGGACAGCTGACAGTGACAATCACGCAGGAGATAAAGGTTCCGCTTGGGGGGATAAAGGCTTTCTTTGACGGAAAAGACACAATGACGCTGAAAGCTTCTGCAGTGTCTACAATTGAGGAGCCTGCCGAATACATAAGAAATATTGATTTGGCTGTTGAATTATCAAAAAGTATTGAAAGCGGAATAAGCCTGGAAGATATTATAAACCGTATTGGCAGCGTAAGGGCTAAGGATAAATGACGTTATATTGAAAAGATACTTTAAGGAGTGTTCCTATGCTTCTGATAGACAGCAATATAAAAAGTAAAAAAGGGGCAATAACTGTTTTTTTGGCGGTTATTTTTATGTCTGTCTTACTTTTTGCCGGAGTGATAATAGATATTGCAAGGATTTCCGCTGCCAGTGCCAAATTCCAGGGGGCACTCAATACCTCTGCAAGATCCGTTCTTGCCGGTTATGACAGGGAGCTTGCCGGGGATTACGGAGTATTTGCGGTAAATACCGGTACGGGGAAAATCAATGACGAGCTGTATAGATATCTTAGGGTTAACCTTGGAGAGTACCATGAAGGCATAAAATTCGTTGATATTGCATTGGAACGGTCGGATATTGAAGTCAAAGGCATGGATAATATCCTAGACGAGAAAGCCTTCAAAAACCAGGTTATGGAGTACATGAAATACAGGGCTCCCATCAATGCTACGGAAAGCATAATTGAACAGTTCAAAAATCTAAAGCCGGATAAGAAGTCAGCTTTCGCAAAAAGTGAGAAAGAAACCCGTGCGAAGGCAAAAGAGCTTAGAACAAAGGTCAATGAGCTAAACACGAAAATTGCCGGGGTGGGGCAGGTACTCTCCAATTTGAGCGCAGAAAAGCTCCAGAATTTAAAAAACGAGTTGGAAAGTGCACTTTCAATAAGCGGCAGCATATATTCCGGTGGCGGGAAAGGGATTCTTGAAGAATACCTCTCCAGCAAGGAACTTACAAACGCTGCGGCAAGGGATGGGGAGTGCGTAGAGAACCAATCACAGGAGTTTGACAGCATCATGGAGGATAATACGGATAGCAGGTCTGTTCTAGAGGTCTATCTTATGAAAGTAAACCGGACTATCGAAGAGGTAAAACCCATGATGAAGGATTTAGAGGCTTTAAGGAAAGAAATAAAGGAGCTGGAAAGAAAAATTAGGCGTTTAAAGGAGGGTAAGAATTCCGGTTCTGATGAAGATATTGAAGAACTCAGGGAGCAACTAGAGGAGTTGAAGGAGCAGGCAGAGGACCTTGAGGCAAAGATTGATGAAGAGCTGGAAAAGCTTAAGGCAAATTTGAGCAGTTATAATTTGAAGGGTTTGTTGCTAAAGGATGAAAGCATACAGCCGCCAGGGGATGAGTCTCAAAAGTTTGTAGAATTCATCAAATCCAAAAAAGCAGAAATCACAAATAAGTTGGTCAAGCGGATAGAAGATAAATGGCTTATACAGGGTAAGGAATTTGACGCTGCAGGCTTGCTCAGTGGAGAAGATTTTGATGTTATGGATGAAAACGATGCACCGGAAGCTGATATGGGAGAGGAAGAAGCTGAAAAAAGGAATGATGCGGTACTGAATAGCCTGGACAAGCTTATTGATATACTGAGCGATGCCGCAAACAGTACCCTTGAGAAAATGTACACTGTTGAGTATATATTGGACAAATACACATTTTTGACATCCAAAACCAGCAGGTCCCATTATTTCAGCAAGGGGGAAATCGAATACATTATAGCCGGAGCCGATACGGGAGATTTATATAATTCGTTATCCAATACAGAGTACTATGTGGTTGAAAAGGTGCTGCTTGAAGTCTGGGCTTTAAGATTTGCGGTTGATGCTATTGATGACTTTGCCAGGAGTACCGTAGTATTCCCTCCCCAGAGGCTTGCATTCGCACTTATTGAAGGGGCATTGGACGCAAGCATTGATATGTATAATATGTTGAACGGAGAGCCCATTCCTATAACCCCCAAAAGCTTTACCTCCATAAAACTGAAATATTCGGACCACTTAAGGCTGCTTCTTTTCATGAAGCCGGAAGAGGAGCTTTTGAGAAAGGCAAGGCAGCTGATGCAGGTTAATATTAAACAGGTGATAGACGGGGAAACAGGAAAAAGCAGAGAGGATTTTGAGCTTGGAAGATACAGTACGGTGATTTCAGTGAAGGCCGAAGTGAAAGTCAACTTGCTCTTTCTTCCGTTATTGAAAGTTGACAAGCTTATGCCGGGTTATTTTGAAGAAGGAAGATATGTTATCAGAAAACAAATCTATGTAGGATATTAGGGTGGTTGAAATCAGTGAGTGTTTTAAAAGGGAACTCCAGAGGCTCCATCACCGTAGAAGCGAGTATTTCTTTCCCTATATTTCTCAGTATATTTTTTCTGCTGCTTTTTTTGGTCAAGTTTGTATGTACGGGGATGATACTGGACTATGCAGTAAATGAAGCAGCCAGGGAGATTGCTGCATCGGCATATCCAATCTCTTTCCTGAACGAGCTTGAAGATGATAAGCTTGGAGGCAGGGATACGGGAATTCCAGGCTTTGAGGGAGGACCCCGAAGCCCTGAGATGCAAGCAGGAGAAGAAATACCTGCAGATATAGTTTCCTTGCTTATGTCTGGAGAGATTAAGGGCAGTAACCTGGAAAGCATATTTAAAGGTGCACTTGAGGATTATCGGAAGGGCGCATTGGGATACCTGACCGGCAGCATTACACCTGCATATTGGGATTTAAAGGCTTCTGCAAAAGATATCACAGCCATGACGCTTATCAGAAAGTACCTTGATGATAAGTTTATAAATCCGGCGGCCATAAAGCTCAGGTTGGTTGAATTTCCCCAGAGCGGGGCTGAATATGAAAGAAAAAGCATCACTGATATTTACCGGAAGTATGGACTGATTCCGGAACAGGACTTTTTCAGGGATGACGTTGTATTGCAGCTTGAATATGATTACAATGTGAAACTTCCCTTTATTAAAGAGTTTAAAGTTAAGATGGTTCATACAGCAGTAGAAAAGGCATGGCTTATGGGGAGCTTTGGGGTTGTCACTGAGAAGGATGAAGGCTTGGATCTGGATTCGGGCAGCACTTATATGTTTGTGACAAGAACAGGTATCAGGTATCATCTTGGCAGCTGCCGGTATTTGCGCAAAAGTAAAATACCTATCGAAATCAATGAAGCAAAATCTAAGGGATATACCCCCTGTAAGGTTTGCAGACCACCAAACTGATAATGGGAGTTTAAGTGGGACCGGAGGGATGATATGAAATATTTTTTTGTGGCTTTAGCAGGCATTGCAGTTGGAAGTGCAGTAAATGCCATTGCTTTCGCAAAGCCAATGGATGATATATTTATCAGGTGGTATACCAGATTGTTCTATGAAAAGGTGAAATATATAATAGTGGAGCTTGGGACTTCTTTTATTTTAATTATGCTGTACAGAGTTTATTCCTTTGGCATCAGCTTCTTTTCTTATGCAATTCTTTTTACAGCTCTTATTCTGGCATGTTTTATAGATGTCGAGGAAGGAATTATACCTGACAAAATAGTTATAATCAGTTCGGCAGCAGGGATAGTATTATCATTTTTTAATACTGATGTTCCTTTTTTGTCTGCGGTATCTGCCGGAATCATGACAGCTTCTGTTCTATGGCTGGTGTCATTTATTACAAAGGAAGGGCTGGGCGTGGGTGACGTCAAGCTTTATGCAAGCGCAGCAGTTTATCTTGGGTTTGAAGGCACTCTATCCGCAATAGCTATATCCACTATAGCAAGCGGAATTTTTGGAGCGGCAATGTTGGTCCGTAATCCGGCAAACAGAAAACGGAATATACCTTTCGCCCCTTTTATACTGATAGGTTCATTGGCAGCGGTATTTATTTAGCTGAGTTGAAACCGGCGGGACATATGTGAGTCCGGGGAGAATATAATCTTGGGGGGATTTCAATTGCAGGAAAGTCATAATATACCATTTGAATTCGGGTATGATAGTGATACATTATTCAGTTATGCTGTGCTTGAACTGGATGACAGAGCAGAGCTGCTAAAACACCAGGTTGAGATGATTGCCCAAAATCCGAATCCTGTGTTTATACCGTTCAATGTCCGGCAGGAGAATGAAAAAGTAAGGATTTATTACAATATCACTTCTAAGATATCTTTATCACAATTTCTAAGCAGAAGAACCCTGTCAAAAAAAGAGTTTCTGGATATGCTGAAGAACCTTAATAAGGGCTTGCTGGGTCATACAAACTACCTGCTGGATATTTCGGGCTTTGTACTTGATGAAAGCTTCATATTTATTAACCTGTCATCCTGTGAAATATCGCTTGTATATGTGCCTGTTCCGGTTGAAAGAAACTTTATCAAGGATTACAAAGCTTTTGTAACGAATCTTATTGTTAACTCAGCCAGCCTGGAGGACAGTGCAAATGATAATTTTCTGCAGAAAATATTGAACTATATAAAGTCTGATATATTCAGCCTAAATGATTTTAACAGGCTTATTGCCGATTTGAGAGTCTCCGGCGGAGGAATGAAAAATGAAAATGGTGTAGAAGATGTTTTTTATGGAAATGGGGCAGCTTTTATAAATGAAAAACCCGGTAAAGCTGAGAGTGGGAATATGCTGTCTTCAAGTAAAAACAGACTGCTCCGGATTTTGCTGCCGCAGGCATTGATAATTTTAGCTTCAGCAATAATATTTATCGTATTGGTTTCTAAAAATATGGCTGATATTTCAACGATCTTCGGGTTTGTTTTAATTGCGGCTTCGCTGGATGCCTATGTTCTTAGCAAAACAGTCTTTAAGAAAGAAAACAACGCAGCTGAAAACAGCAGCCAAATTAACGGGAAGCAGGTACAAATAAGTAAGAAGGAAACCGGCAGCAGGGCTGTAAGGGATAAAGACAGCAGGAAACCGGCTGCTTCCGGGGGCGGACCGGGACACTCCGCATCAGGGACTGCAGTTGATTATATAAGGGCTAATGATACAGTTGTAATCAGCGAGCACAGCGGGGGTTACCCGTACCTTTCGAGTATTGGGACACAAGCAAGTGAAAGAATAGCAATATGCAAGGATAAGTTTGTTATCGGCAGGCTGAAAAGCTATGTGGACTATGCTGTTCAAAGCAGCTCGGTGGGTAAGGTGCACGCAGAAATAATAAAGGTTGATGATTCGTACTATGTTAAGGATTTAAACTCTAAAAACGGTACATATATAAACGATGCAAGAATTCCCAGCAACAAAGAGCATGAGATAAAAGCCGATGATAGAATAAGGTTTGCAAACCTTGAGTACGTTTTTAAAGCTTGACCTGGAGGTGAATATGATGAAACTTCAATACCTGTACCTTGCGATAGGGCTTGCTACACTGTGTCTAAACGGTTTTCTTACATTTAAATTGGCAAAGAAAGCTACCGCTGAGAAACAAAAACCTCCTAACGCATACCAGGACATTATAACCTTCCATCTCACGGGGAAGTGCAAAGAAAGTGAAACCTTAACCGAAAAAGAGACAAACGATGACACAGTGATGCTATAGATACTTTGGAGGGGATAGCTTGTTTAAAAAGGGAGAGGTTCTGAACCGGAAGTATAGGATAGAGAAAAACCTCGGAATGGGAGGAATGGGTCATGTTTATCTTTGCACAAATCTGGAGCTCGGAAACAAATGGGCGGTAAAATTTATACCTGCCGATAAGGTAAAGACCAAAACCATTTCGGAGGTAGAGATACTGAAAAAGCTTAATCATACCAACTTGCCGGGAATAGTGGATATATTCAGTGATGAAAAGGGTTTATACATAGTGGAAAGCTATATTGAGGGAATTCCTTTGGACAGGCTTTTGAGGGCATATGGAAGTTTTGCCGCAGACACAGTTACAGGCTGGATGCTGCAGTTGTGTGACATTCTTATATATTTGCACGGCTTAAAGCCTGAACCCATTATATACCTGGATATGAAACCGTCCAACATCATAATAACACGGGGTGACAGAGCTGTCCTTGTAGATTTTGGGATATCCAGGGAATACGGAGACTGCCTCAAAAATTGCGTTAATATGGCCGGAACGGGTGCGTATGCTGCACCGGAGCAGCTAATAAAGGGGGGTATTACCGACCAGAGAACAGATATCTATAATATGGGCATTACCTTGTATCAACTCCTCTTTGGGAGGCTTCCCAAGGGTGGAGCAGCAGATTGCAGTACCGCAAGAAACCGGGCAATTGCAAGGCTTTGCAGAATTATCGGAAAGTGTCTGGAAAGCCGGAAAGAGGGCAGGTATCAAAGCGTTGAGGATTTGAAAGAAGAGCTCCTGATTGTGAAAAGTATGCTGCTGATAGATGGTATCAGGCAGGAGCTGTTATTTAAAATAGAGATTGCATCAGTGATAATGCTGTCGGTGGCAGCATATACCGCAACAATTCTGGGTTTATTAAGCTTATAGAAGGTCAGCGTTAGCTGGCCTTTATTTTTTCAATCAAGATTAATGCTCCAGGTTTACAGAAACAGGAATATTATTGTACAGCCTTAAATAATTATTATTGTAGATGTGAGGGTGCTTACATCTGATATGCTCCGACCTCTGGAGACCTCTGGAGGCTTCCAGAGGCGATAGGGTACGGGAAGTAATTCCTATGCCTGCCGCTGCGCAAAGGAGTTCATTTGCACCTGTGGTATTACTATGCTGCGGTACAGGTGGACTTTTTTAGTTTATTTAAGGAGGTGGAACTGGCATCGGTATATTACCATGACCAGAAAAAAGTTGAGTAAGATTCTTATGATTTCACCGGAAAAGTGTATCGGCTGCAGGACCTGTGAACTAATCTGCTCTTTTGAAAAAAATAATGATTTCAACCCGAGAAATTCTGCAGTATCGGTAATTACCTACGACGAAGCCGCATTGTCTGTACCCATGATGTGCATGCACTGTGAAGAGCCATCCTGCATGAAGGTTTGTCCTGTATCTGCGATTGCTAAATCTGATGGGGGTGCGGTGCTCATTGACAGCAAGAAATGTATCGGCTGCAAAATGTGCATAAGTGCATGCCCGGTAGGCAACATAAGCTTTAATGCCAAGGAAAAGAAGCTTATAAAGTGTGATTTGTGTGAAGGGGATCCAATGTGTGCAAAGCTGTGTTCCTCAGGGGCTATACAGTTTGTTGAAAGTACGTCGGCTAACCTTGGCAGGAAGAAAAAAATTGCAGAGAGATTCAAGGAACTGTTTGGGGAGGTGAATGAATGATGTTCGGTTGGGCTGGCAAGCTAATAAGAATTAATCTTACGAACGGGACAATTGCAAAAGAGGATTTGAATCCTGTTGATGCCAGGAATTATATAGGCGCAAGAGGATTAGGAACTAAAATCATGATGGATGAGGTTGATCCCAGGGTTGAGCCTTTTAGCCCGGACAACAAGCTTATATTTATGGCAGGACCTCTGACAGGGACACTTGCCTCCTGCTCGGGGCGTTATGAGGTAATAGCAAAGGCACCTCTTACCGGAACCATAGGAGCATCAAATTCCGGGGGACACTTTGGACCGGAATTGAAATATGCCGGATACGACGGTATCATTTTTGAAGGGAAGGCACCAAGCCCGGTATATCTTTACATCAATGATGATGAAGTACAGCTAAGGCTTGCTGAGCATTTCTGGGGTAAGACAGTATTTGAAGCGACCGATGAGCTTTTGAAAGAAACAGCAGAGGATGCAAGAGTCGCATGTATAGGTCCCGGAGGGGAAAAACTTGTACTTTTTGCCAATATCATCAATGATAAGGCAAGAGCCGCAGGAAGGTCAGGGCTTGGTGCAGTGATGGGGTCCAAAAATTTGAAGGCTGTTGTAGTAAGAGGGACTAAATCAGTAGAGGTGTCAAAGCCAAAGGAATTCCTCGAGGACTGCCTGGATGCCAGAAACAAGCTTAAGGCACATCCCGTAACAGGCACAGGCCTGCCTACGTATGGAACGGGAGTGCTTGTAAATGTGTTGAACCAGTCAGGCGCTTTGCCCACGAGAAACTGGAGGGACGGAGGGTATTTCGAGCATGCTGATGAAACCGGCGGAGAAACCCTGAGAGATAAGTACCTTGTAAGAAATAAAGGTTGTTTCGGATGCTCTATAGGCTGCGGGAGGATTACCAGGATTCCGGAGGGCAAGTTCAAAAGCTTCGGCGAAGGACCTGAATACGAGCCCATGTGGTCCTATGGAGCAGACTGCGGAGTAAGGGATATTGCTGCAATCAGCAAAGCCAACTTTATCTGTAATGAGCTCGGAATTGACCCGATAACAATGGGGGCAACAATTGCATGTGCAATGGAAATGTATGAAAAAGGCATACTGACAAAGGACGAGCTTGGCAGGAGCCTGAATTTCGGTGATGCTGAAGGAATAGTGGAATTTACAAGGCTGACCGGATTAAGACAGGGCTTTGGAGATAAAATGGCAGAGGGTTCGTACAGAATGGCGGCTGCCTATGGGCATCCGGAGCTGTCAATGACTGTAAAAAAACAGGAAATGCCTGCTTATGACGGCAGGGGAGTGCAAGGCATGGGGCTTGAATATGCCACATCGAACCGCGGTGGCTGCCATGTGAGGGGTTATATGACATCACCGGAGATTTTAGGTGTTCCCCAAAAGCTTGATCCCCTTGTTACAGACGAAAAGGCTGCATGGCTCAAAATCTTCCAGGATTTGACCGCAGTTGTGGATTCATCCGGCATATGCCTGTTCACTACATTTGGAATAGGCCTTCCCGAAGTATCGGCAATGCTTAGGGATGCTACAGGAATGAGCTGCAGCGATGGAGATATACTCAAAGCTGGCGAGAGAATATGGAACCTGGAAAGGTTGTTTAACATAAAGGCAGGATTTACAAAAGTTGATGATACCCTGCCTGAAAGACTCCTAAAAGAGCCTATGCCAAATGGACCTGCAAAGGGCAAGGTGGTGGAGCTGGATACTATGCTAAAGGAATACTACGAAGTAAGAGGCTGGGACAGCAATGGCATACCAACTGATGAAAAGCTTTTGGAGCTGTCAATTTAATAGGCAGAAATTCAAAGCATGCAAGGATATGCGGCAGGCGGCCATTTGTTCAAGCCGCCTGCCTTATACTAGCGGACATTCTACAAGGTAGAATCAGTCAAAAGCGAGGAGGCTTGATGCCTCCGAGCTTTTATTATAATGCAAATCCATTACCGGGAGTCATGAATATGATAGTGAAGTTTTTTGCTTCAATAAGGGAATATGCAGGAGTAAGGGAAACAACCGCAGGACCATGCACGGATATAAGACAGCTTTTGCAGGTGCTTTGCAGCAGGTATGGCACAAGGTTCAGAGGGATGGTATTTCAAAATGGTGAACTGAGTAAAGATGTCATTATTATGCTGAACGGAAGGCATATAGAACATATTAAGGGTCTGGATACAGAACTACGGGAGGATGATGTAATAAGCATTTTCCCCAGGGTAGCCGGAGGGTAGCAACGGTACATCGTTAGGGAGGTGGAAGTTGATGAACAGACGGGGGCTTGGAAATATGGAGAAGGATGTCCTGGATATTGCTGCAAGGTACGGCGGGCGGACGGGAAATACCCTCGCAATATTGCAGGACATTCAGAAAAAATATAATTATATACCAAGGGAGGCACTTATTTTACTGTCCGCACAATTGAAGGTCCCACTGAGCAAGCTCTATAGTATTGCCACATTTTATAAAGCCCTGAGCCTGCAGCCAAAGGGAAAGAATATAATAAAAATCTGCGACGGCACAGCGTGCCATATCAGATCCTCCCTGGTGCTGATTGAAGAGATGGAAAAATTGCTGCACATTAAGCCGGGTGAGACTTCCAATGACGGGGAGTTTTCTCTTGAAACGGTAAATTGCCTGGGTTCTTGTGCCATAGCGCCGGTTATGGTAATAAACGGCACATATTATGGCAAAGTAACTCCTTCAAAGCTTAGAAGTATGATAGAGAGATACGGAGGTACAAGCAATGAATAGGCAGTTTCCTGCAGATAAGAAACAGGTGCTTGTATGCTGCGGCACCGGCTGTCTTGCAAACGGCAGCATGGAGGTATATACAGAGTTTGTGAGGCATCTTGAGCTGCTTGATGATATATTTGAGGTAAAGGCTGTGGTAAAGGCAACCGGCTGCAATGGCTTGTGTGAAAGAGGTCCAATCGTAAAAATCCTGCCTGAGGATATTGCATATTTTAAGGTAGCGGCAGGGGATGTTAGGGAAATAATAGAAAAATCAATACTTAACGCTGAAGTGGTTGAGAGGCTCCTTTACTACGATCCGGCATCCGGGATGCGCATCCGGTCCCATAAAGAAACCGATTTTTACAGGCGTCAGAATAAAACTGTCCTAAGAAATATAGGGGAGATTGATCCTGGCAGTATCGGGGATTACATAAGCAGGGGCGGATATTCCGCACTTGAAAAGGCACTTTTTCAGATGTGGCCTGAGGAGATTATCGATACTATAAAAAAATCAGGACTCCGTGGGCGTGGCGGAGCAGGGTTTCCAACCGGGCTCAAATGGGAAACCTGCAGCAATATGGACAGCTACCCCAAATATGTGGTTTGCAATGGCGATGAAGGGGACCCCGGCGCTTTTATGGACAGGAGCATAATGGAAGGAGACCCAAACAGCATTATTGAAGGAATGGTTATTTGTGCTTATGCGGTCGGAGCAAGCGAAGGCTTTATATATATAAGGGATGAGTATTCCCTGGCTTTGAAAAACATGTCAAAAGCTATAGAAGAGGCTGAAAAGTACGGTTATCTGGGAGAAGACATTATAGGGAGCGGAATGAAGTTCCATATACAAATTGTGAGGGGCGGAGGCGCTTTTGTCTGCGGGGAATCCACTGCCCTCATGGCATCCATTGAGGGAAATGTCGGGGAACCCAGGGCCAAATATATTCATTCCACAGAAAAGGGCTTGTGGGGCAAGCCTACGGTTCTAAACAATGTTGAAACCTGGGTAAATGTACCCGAGATAATAAAAAAGGGGCATGAATGGTTCAGCGCAATCGGAACGGAAAAGAGCAAGGGCACAAAGGTATTTTCATTGGTAGGCAAGGTGAAAAATACAGGTCTGGTAGAGGTACCTATGGGGACATCTCTTAGGGAGCTGATTTTTGAAATAGGCGGCGGGATAATAGGCGGAAGGCGTTTTAAAGCGGTTCAGACCGGAGGCCCTTCGGGGGGATGCATATCAGAAGAACAGCTGGATTTGAAGGTGGATTTCGATTCCCTTTCGAAAGCAGGCTCAATGATGGGTTCCGGAGGAATGATAGTGATGGATGACAGGACCTGCATGGTTGAGGTTGCCAGATACTATACCAAGTTCCTCTCTGAAGAGTCCTGCGGCAAATGTTTACCCTGCAGGGAGGGCCTGAGAAAAATGCTGGAGGTTTTAAACAATATCTGTGATGGAAAGGGCAAAGAAAATGATATAGAGCTGCTTGAGGAAATTTGTTCAACAATGAGTGAGACTTCGCTGTGCGGGCTGGGAAAAACTGCACCGAATCCGGTGCTGACCACGATGAAAAACTTCAAAGAGGAATATATGGAGCATATAGTCAATAAGCGGTGCCCGGCAGGGGTCTGCAAGAAGCTTGTGGTTTTTTACATCGACGGAGAACTCTGCAAAGGCTGTGGCATATGCAAGAAAGCTTGCCCCGCAGGTGCTGTATTGGGGGATATTGGGCTTTCCCATACTATTGATATAGAAAAGTGTATAAAGTGCGGCAGTTGCATTGATGCATGCCGGCTTAATGCAGTCCGGGTCTTATAGGAGGGTAGGAGAATGAAGGTTGTGATAGATGGTAATACGTATGATGCCGTATTTGGAGAGTATATTCTTAATGTGGCAAAAAGAAATGGCATAGAAATCCCTGCACTGTGCCACAATGAAGCACTGCCTGGCCTTGGGAGCTGTCGGCTTTGTATTGTCGAGGTGATTGAAAACAGCAGGTCAAAGGTGGTTGCTTCCTGCCTGTATCCGATTACCCGGAGCCTGGAGGTTGCTACCGGCTCTGAAAAAATAATCGCTATGAGAAGAACTATATTAAAGCTTCTATTGGGAAGAGCTTCCGGCAACAGATACTTGAGGCAGCTTGCACAAAGATACGGCGTTGCTTTAAAAGATGCTATAAAATCCGGGCATGCTGATAATGAATGCATACTATGCGGGCTTTGTGTAAAAGCGTGTGAAGAGGTTGGGATTAGTGCAATTTCAACTGTAGGAAGAGGAATTGAAAAGAAAGTTTCTACGCCCTATGATGAGCCGTCTTCTGAATGCATCGGGTGCGGAGCGTGTGCCGGGGTATGTCCCACTGAAGCTATAAAAGCTGAAGATAAAGACGGTATAAGGGAAATATGGGGAAAAAGCTTTGAACTGATAAAATGCAAGGGGTGCGGCGGCTATTTTGCAACCACTGAGTATTTGGAATATCTGAGGGAAAAGCTCGGCAGCGACAATAAGGAAGAATACTGCTGCAGCTGCAGGAAAGTCCTGCAGGCCGACAAGTTCAGGGATATTTTTGGAATATTTTAGGTACTACATATTAAAAAAGAACACCTCTATAGTCTCTGCGGCTACTTGTAAAGCAGCCATGCTATAGATAGGCATCTTTCTATACCAATGACTGGCTATACATGGCTGCTCTTATTAGTGGACATTCTACCAAAGTAGAATCAGTCAAAAGCGAGGAGGCTCGATGCCTCCGAGCTTTTATGGTATTGCTTAGACAGTAACTAATGTTTAGAAAGCCATACAAAAATTTATGTACACTTCCAACTGCTTTTCTGGTAAAATAAATCTGTTGTCAACTAACAAATCTAAAGTTAAAAATATTATGTTGTACATAATATTTTTATCAGTTCAAAAAAATTTACCGTATGTATAAAAACTGCTTGACAGTAATAATATGGTATGTTAACATTATATATTGCATTGTAGTAACTATTTTCTTATTTTTTTCTAGTATTTGTATAAGAATAACTAAAAATGGTGATATTAAAATAGGTATGCTTTAACTAAACGTCCAACCAAAAGCGATACTTTGGGAATTTTTTTGCTTTTGGCTATTTTAATTTATTTAAATTTAAGGGGTGAAAGACTTTATGTTGGTACATCCAATCTCTGCTGGGAAAATTCACAGAATGAGCTATTCAAAAATTGACGAAGTAATGGATATGCCTAATCTGATTGAGGTACAGAAGAACTCTTACAACTGGTTTTTAGAGGAAGGTCTGAGAGAGGTATTCAATGATGTATCCCCAATTCAGGATTATACAGGCAATCTGATACTTGACTTTGTTGACTATTCGCTGGATGGAAAACCGAAATATTCAGTCGAAGAATGCAAAGAAAGAGATGTTACATATTCCGCTCCTTTGAAGGTGAAAATTAGACTTATTAATAAGGAAACCAATGAAGTCAAGGAACAGGAAGTATTTATGGGGGATTTCCCTCTGATGACTGACCAAGGCACGTTTATTATTAACGGTGCGGAAAGAGTTATAGTAAGCCAGCTGGTTAGGTCACCAGGGGTTTACTACGCTGAGACAATTGATAAAACCGGAAAAAGGCTGTATTCATCTACGGTAATTCCTAATAGAGGTGCCTGGCTGGAATACGAGACAGATTCCAACGATATTTTGTGGGTAAGAATTGACAGAACAAGAAAGATTCCTATAACTGTACTTTTAAGAGCTTTAGGTTTTGGTACGGACGGGCAGATTGAAAGCGTTTTGGGCGAAGATGAAAGAATAAAAGCCACTCTTCAGAAGGATGGAACTAAAACTGAAGAAGAGGGTCTGATTGAGGTTTATAAACGTTTGAGACCGGGTGAACCTCCTACAGTTGAAAGTGCAAAATCACTTCTTGATGTATTGTTCTTTGATGCAAAAAGGTATGATCTTGCAAAATTCGGAAGGTATAAATTCAACAAAAAGCTGAGTATCAGCGGAAGACTTGTAGGACAAACGGTTGAGAAGGAAATAGTTGACCCGAGGACTGGAGAAGTTCTTGCAGAGGCTAATGAAAAGATATCCAGGGAAAAGGCTATAAAAATTCAAAATGCAGGTGTAAACGAAGTCTATGTATCGGTTGAAGGCAGACCTATCAAAGTACTTGGCAACAACACAGTAGACATCAACAAATACCTGAACTTCGACATATCGGATTTAAACATAAAAGAACTCGTCAATCTCGGCGTATTAAAGGAAATATTGCAGAAATTCAGTTCTGAGGATGAGATAAAGGAAGAAATAAAGAACCGTTTGAAGGATCTCATACCCAAGCATATACTGATTGACGACATAATTGCTTCAATTAACTATAACATTAATCTATCCAGCGGAATTGGATCTACAGATGATATAGACCACCTGGGCAACAGAAGGCTCAGATCTGTCGGCGAATTGCTGCAGAACCAGTTCAGGATCGGTTTATCCAGGATGGAGAGGGTTGTAAAGGAAAGAATGACCATCCAGGATATAGATGTTGTTACTCCGCAGCAGCTGGTTAATATAAGACCGGTTGCGGCTGCCATAAAGGAATTCTTTGGAAGCTCCCAGCTGTCCCAGTTTATGGATCAGACAAACCCACTTGCGGAGCTTACGCATAAGAGAAGACTGTCTGCCCTTGGACCCGGCGGTTTGTCCAGAGAGAGGGCAGGATACGAAGTCAGAGACGTGCACCATTCCCACTATGGCAGAATGTGCCCGATAGAAACTCCTGAAGGACCTAACATAGGTCTTATAGGTTCTTTGAGTACCTATGCGCGAATCGACGAATATGGCTTCATCGAAGCTCCGTACAGGCTCGTTAAGACTGACGAAAATGGAGTAAAATTCGTAACTGACGAAATCGTATACCTAACCGCGGATGTTGAAGATGAATTTGTTATAGCCCAGGCAAACGAACCACTTGATGAAGAGGGCAGGTTCATTGATAAAAGGGTTACTGCAAGAGCAAGGCATGAAGTGCTTATTGTACCCAATACTGAGGTTGAATTCATGGACGTATCTCCAAAACAGGTTGTATCAGTTGCAACTGCAATGATACCATTCCTGGAGAACGATGACGCCAACAGAGCCCTCATGGGTTCCAACATGCAGCGTCAGGCAGTACCGCTTATAAAACCCGATTCCCCTATAGTAGGAACAGGTATGGAATATAAATCTGCAAGGGATTCAGGGGTAATTGTGCTGGCAAAGAATGACGGCATAGTGGAAAAAGTAAGCTCAAATGAGGTTATAATTAGGACAAATAAAGGTGAACGGGATAGATACAAGCTCCTGAAGTTCATAAGATCCAATCAGGGAACCTGTATAAACCAGCGTCCTGTCGTTAGAAAAGGTGAAGTTATTAAAAAGGGCGATACGGTAGCTGACGGACCATCTACGGATAAGGGCGAAACTTCACTGGGCAGGAACATACTCATTGGGTTTATGACTTGGGAAGGCTACAACTACGAGGATGCTATCCTTATCAGTGAAAAACTGGTTAAGGAGGATGTTTTCACATCCATCCATATAGAGGAATATGAAGCAGAGGCAAGGGATACAAAGCTGGGCCCTGAAGAAATAACCAGAGATATACCCAATGTTGGTGAAGAAGCATTGAAGGACCTTGATGAGAGGGGAATAATCAGAATAGGCGCCGAAGTCAGAGCCGGTGATATCCTTGTAGGAAAAGTAACACCTAAAGGCGAGACCGAGCTCACAGCTGAAGAAAGGCTTTTAAGGGCAATATTCGGAGAAAAGGCAAGAGAGGTAAGGGATACATCCTTAAGGGTACCGCACGGAGAAGCCGGTATAATAGTAGACGTAAAGGTATTCACAAGGGAAAACGGTGACGAGCTGCCTCCCGGAGTCAACCAGCTGGTAAGGTGCTATATAGCACAGAAGAGAAAAATATCAGTAGGTGACAAGATGGCAGGCCGCCATGGTAATAAGGGTGTTATTTCAAGAGTACTTCCTGAGGAAGACATGCCGTTCCTCCCGAATGGTACACCTCTTCAGATAGTTTTGAATCCTCTTGGCGTACCTTCTCGTATGAATATAGGTCAGGTTCTCGAGGTTCATCTTGGACTTGCGGCAAAGGCGCTTGGATGGAAAATCGCTACTCCGGTATTCGATGGTGCAAGGGAAGATACTATACTCGAGACTATAGAGTATGCAAACAAAGTGCTGCAGGTTAAGAAGAACCTGAGAATGATAAAAGAAAAAATATTAATAAATAATAAAATGAGAGACAGCGAAACTGAAGAAGGTCAGCTTCCGGTAGAGGTACCGGATATCAAGGACGAAATAAAGGAAAACGTAGAAGTAATCAATGAACTTCTTGAGCATGAAGTCTTTGATATAGATGCAAACCTCGCTTCTATCAAGGAAATGATTAAAGAAACAAACCTTGCAGATTTGAGAGGTATTCAAAGAATTGAAAAAGTATTTAAAGAAACACCTCTCGATGATATAGAACTTAGCAAGACGGGCAAGATACAGCTAAGGGACGGACGTACAGGTGAGTACTTTGACAATGAGGTTACAGTGGGATACATGTATATCCTGAAGCTGTTGCACCTCGTCGATGACAAGATACATGCAAGGTCAACAGGCCCATACTCGTTGGTAACCCAGCAGCCTTTAGGCGGAAAAGCCCAGTTCGGAGGACAGCGGTTCGGTGAAATGGAAGTTTGGGCATTGGAAGCATATGGAGCTTCTCATACTTTGCAGGAAATACTTACTGTAAAGTCTGATGACGTTGTAGGAAGGGTCAAGACATATGAATCCATAGTAAAGGGTGAAAATATACCGGAGCCTGGCGTACCGGAGTCCTTCAAGGTTTTAATCAAGGAACTGCAGAGCTTGGCTTTAGATGTAAAGGTCCTGTCGGAAGAAAACGAAGAAATAACTATCAAGGAATCGGTTGACGATGACGTAGAGGATCTCAGCGCCGACATGGAAGGAAGAGAGGACATGGACTTTGCAAGTCTGCCATATAAAGGAGAAACTCGAACTGAAGAGGATTTGTATGACGACTATGATGAAGAAGCAGAAATAACTGATGAATTTGAAGGAGAACTGGACTTCGAAGAGATACTCATAGACGATGAAGAAGTTGATGAGGATGAAGAATTCTAATACTGTCAAGGTATTACGATTTATCTAATTAATTAAAGAAGGGAGCGATACCTCCTTGTTTGAGTTAAATAACTTTGAGGCAATTAAAATAGGGTTGGCTTCTCCTGAAAAGATAAGGGAATGGTCAAGGGGGGAAGTCAAAAAACCGGAAACAATCAATTACAGGACATTGAAACCAGAAAAAGAGGGTCTTTTCTGTGAAAAGATTTTCGGGCCTACAAAGGACTGGGAATGTCATTGCGGAAAGTATAAGAGAATCAGATACAAGGGTATAGTATGTGATCGCTGCGGTGTTGAAATAACAAAGTCAAAGGTCAGAAGGGAAAGAATGGGGCATATTGAGCTCGCTGCACCGGTTTCCCACATTTGGTATTTTAAAGGGATACCGAGCAGGATGGGCTTGATACTGGATATGTCTCCAAGAGCCTTGGAAAAGGTTCTGTACTTTGCTTCCTACATAGTTATTGACCCCGGTGACACGGCCCTTTCCAAGAAACAACTTCTTACAGAAAAGGAATACAGGGAAAACGTAGAAAAATACGGTAACAGATTCAGGGCAGGTATGGGAGCCGAATCAATAAAGGAACTCCTCGTAGAGCTTGATCTTGATAAGCTTTCCAAGGAACTCAGGTCAGACCTTAAAGATAGTACAGGGCAAAAACGGCTTAGAACAGTTAGAAGGCTGGAAGTTGTAGAGGCATTCAAAAATTCAGGAAATAAACCTGAATGGATGATACTTGACGCTATACCTGTAATTCCTCCGGATCTGAGACCTATGGTGCAGTTGGACGGCGGAAGGTTTGCCACATCAGATTTAAACGACCTTTACAGAAGGGTTATCAATAGAAATAACAGGCTCAAAAGGCTTCTGGACCTGGGAGCACCTGATATCATTGTTAGAAACGAGAAAAGGATGCTTCAGGAAGCAGTTGACGCTCTGATCGACAATGGCAGAAGAGGCAGACCTGTAACCGGCCCTGGGAACAGGCCATTGAAATCCTTGAGTGATATGCTGAAGGGCAAGCAGGGAAGATTCAGGCAGAACCTTCTTGGAAAACGTGTTGACTACTCAGGCCGTTCCGTTATAGTAGTCGGCCCTGAGCTGAAGTTATTCCAGTGTGGTTTGCCGAATGAAATGGCTTTGGAACTTTTCAAGCCTTTCGTAATGAAGAAGCTTGTAAATGATGGACTTGCACATAATATAAAGAGTGCAAAGAGGATGGTTGAAAGGGTAAAACCCGAGGTATGGGATATACTCGAAGAGGTAATCAGTGAGCACCCTGTACTTTTAAACCGTGCACCAACGCTTCACAGACTTGGTATCCAGGCTTTCGAACCAATACTGGTGCAAGGCAGGGCATTGAAGATTCATCCGCTTGTTTGTACAGCTTATAATGCTGACTTCGACGGAGACCAGATGGCTGTGCACGTTCCGTTGTCAGTGGAAGCACAGGCGGAAGCAAGATTCCTAATGCTTTCAGCAAACAACATACTTGCACCAAAGGATGGAAGACCGGTTGTAAGTCCGACACAGGACATGGTTATGGGTGTATATTACCTGACAATTTATGTTCCTGGTGAAATAGGCGAGGGCAAAGTATTCAGCTGTATGGATGAAATGGTTATGGCATATCAGCTGGGCGAAGTATCCCTGCACGCAAAAGTAAGAGTAAGGCTTGAGAGGGAAATAAACGGAGTAATGAAGAGCAAGCTGGTAGAAAACACAGTCGGCCGCTTTATATTCAATGAATCAATACCTCAAGACCTTGGCTTTATAGAAAGAAAAACCGAAGATGACATGTTTAAACTGGAACTTGATCCAAAGGACAAGGAAGGCAACATGATTCCTATTGATAAATCCCTTTTGGGGAAAATAGTTGATAAAACTTATAGAAAGCATGGAAATACAAATACGGCATTAGTGCTTGACCAGATAAAGAGCTTGGGCTTCAAGTATTCTACCAAGGGTGCCGTTACAATAGGCGTATTTGACATGGAGATACCTCCATCTAAGAAGGAAATCCTGTCCAGTGCGGATGAAAAAGTTGACAGAATTGAAAAAATGTACAGAAGAGGTCTTATTTCAGACGAGGAAAGATACGAGCAGGTTATCGAAACCTGGAAGACGGCTACGGATGATGTAACGAAAGCACTGATGGATAACCTCGACAAGCTCAACCCTGTATACATGATGGCAAACTCCGGAGCAAGAGGTAGCGTAAACCAGATCAAGCAGCTCTGCGGTATGAGAGGCCTTATGGCTGATACATCAGGTAGAATAATTGAGATACCTATAAAGGCAAACTTCCGTGAAGGCCTTGACGTTTTGGAATTCTTCACATCGACACACGGCGCAAGAAAAGGTCTTGCTGATACGGCACTCCGTACAGCAGACTCAGGTTATCTGACCCGACGTCTTGTCGATGTAAGCCAGGATGTTATAGTGAGGGAAGAAGATTGCGGTACTGAAGAAGGACTTCTGATAGGTGAAATAAAGGATGGCAACGAAATAATAGAAAAGCTTAGTGACAGACTCGTAGGAAGATATGCCAACGGCGATGTTACGAATCCGGAAACCGGGGAAGTTATTGTCCGCAGGAATGATCTTATTACGGACAGCATTGCTAATACCATAATCAAGTTAGGAATTAAAAAGGTACCGATCCGATCCGTACTGACCTGCCACTCAAAATATGGAGTATGTACAAAATGCTATGGTCTAAACCTGGCAACAGGCGGCATGGTTCATATAGGCGAATCTGTAGGAATAATAGCGGCACAGTCCATTGGTGAACCTGGTACGCAGCTTACAATGAGAACCTTCCACACCGGCGGTGTCGCGGGTGATGACATTACGCAAGGTCTCCCCAGAGTCGAGGAACTTTTTGAAGCCAGAAAGCCGAAAGGGCTGGCAATAATATCTGAAATTTCCGGTACTGTCAAGATAATTGACCAGAGGAAAAAGAAGGATGTTGTAGTACTGGCAGATGACGGAGATGCAAGGACATATACAATACCTTACGGCTCAAGACTCAGAGTTGTCGATGGTGACAAGATAGAAGCCGGAGATGAAATAACAGAAGGTTCCGTAAATCCGCACGACATTTTAAAAATAAAAGGTGTCGCAGGTGTTCAGTCGTATTTGCTGCAGGAAGTACAGAGGGTTTACAGGCTGCAGGGTGTTGATATAGCCGATAAGCAT
>JBLNDG010000053.1:0-7471 GCA_050261415.1 Caulobacteraceae bacterium
CATTTAACGGAAAGTGTCACACTGGAGGTTTTCCCATAGGAAAACCTTACATTGATGTTGTGGGTGTAACGAACTTGTTTCGTGGGCCCACATCGGAAATTTATACTTTCCTATGCATTATGAAAAAGCGCTTGATAGCGCTTTTTTTTATACATTGAATCTGAAATTGATTATGTCTCCGTCCTGAACTATATATTCCTTGCCTTCCAGGCGGTAGAGGCCTTTCTCCTTGGCTTTTGCCATTGAACCCAATGCTTCCAGGTCCTTGAATTTTACTACTTCAGCTCTTATAAAGCCTCTTTCAATATCTGAATGGATTTTCCCGGCTGCCTTTCTGGCGTCTGTATGCTTTCTGATTGTCCATGCTCTGACTTCATCCTCTCCTGCTGTAAGGAAGGATATTAGGCCGAGATAGTCGTATGTGGTGCTTGCAAGAGTGTCAATGCCTGATTTTTTTATTCCCAGGTCCTCCATGAATAGCATCCTGTCTTCCTCATCCAGATCACTTATCTCCATTTCAGCTTTTGCACATATTTCAATTACGGGAACATTTCTGTCTTTCGCATAGTTGCGGACTTCCTCCTTCTGAGGATAGCTGTCTGATTTTAATGCATCCTCATCGACATTTATTACCAGGATCATAGGCTTCTCGGAAAGGAAGCTGAAGGTCCTGAGAAGTTCTCTTTCGTCTTCACCAAGTTTTATCTGATGTATAAGCAGACCGTTTTCAAGACCTTCCTCACATTTCTTCAGAACTTCAAGCTCTGCAAGGTTTTCTTTTGTAACCTTCTTACTGCCTTGGATTCTGGTGATCCTATTGTCAATTATGCTTAAATCCGCAAAAAGAAACTCAAGATTTATAGTTCCTATATCCCTTATTGGGTCTACTGAACCTTCAACATGCATGATATCAGGGTTTTCAAAAGCTCTGACTATATGAACCAATGCATCGACTTTCCTTATATCCTCAAGAAATTGGTTGCCGACTCCTTTTCCGGTACTGGAGCCACTAACCAAGCCGGGCACATCGGTGAAATCTATAAGTGCGTATGTGGTTTTCTTCGGATTGTACATCTTTGACAGATATTCGATTCTGTGGTCGGGTACTTTTGCCGAGCCTACGTTGGAGGCCATTTTACCCGAAGCGAAGCTGGATAATTCTGCATGAGCATGGGTGAGCAAATTGAAAAAAGTCGTTTTGCCAACCAGTGGTAAACCTACCAGGCCAATTTTCATGTGTATTACCTCCTATGAATATATATTATTCAAAGCAGCTTAAATATGGAAGTACTGCCACAAAAAACCTTCAGTTAATAATATTATATCAGCTAATCAATATAAATTAAATTCTCTATGACTGCATAAATTCTAAAATTGCTTTATTTTAACATACTAAGATATTAAAATAGAATTATATGATATATGATGCAATAATCTTATCAAGTATAGGAGGCGATTGTTTGAAACCTGTAATTCTTATAACTTCCAACCATGAAAGCGAAGGTGGAAGAAGCAAAACCACCTGCAACTGGCACTACATAAATTCGGTTGCAATTTGCGGTGGCTTGCCGCTTGTGCTTCCGAATATTGATACTGGTGATAATATAGACTCAATCATGCGGCTTGCCGATGGGATTCTGTTTTCCGGAGGGGCAGATGTGCATCCGAAATACTTCAATGAGGAAATAAAAGTAGACAATATGACTATCTGTGAGAGGAGAGACAGCTTCGAAATGAGCCTGGCGGAAAGAGTGCTTGCCTCAGATATGCCGGTGCTTGGTATTTGCAGGGGTATGCAGCTTCTGAATATTGCTGCAGGCGGAAATATTTATCAGGACATAGGCGCGCAGTATAAGACCAGTATAAAGCACAGCAATCCTGAAAGTCCCAGATGGGAGATTATCCATAAGGTAAAGCCGGTTGAGAACTCCAAATATTATGGGCTATACAGTGCAGCTGAGAAAGGGGTAAATTCATTCCACCATCAGGCAGTAAAGGACCTGGCATCCGGGTTTAAAGTATCTGCATATTCGGAGGATGGGCTGATTGAGGCATATGAGGCAGATGGGGAAAGGTTTCTCTTTGGTATCCAGTGGCATCCGGAAGGAATGGCTGAAAAGTATCCTGAAGAACTTGAATTATTCAGGCAATTTATTAAAAGTGCAAATAAGTACAAATCACAAAAGGCTATGTTTTAAACATGGCCTTTTGTTTAGTTTATCAGCGAATTCATAAGCTGGCTGTATATTACTTCTGAGGAGTTTTTCCACTTTTCGCAGATTTGCTTTGCCTGCTTTGAAGATACTACACTTAAACTGAGATCTATCAGCACAAGATCATTTTCAACCACACTAAGATTTACTATGTATTCCTTTTCACTTGCCTTATGGTATTCAGCTATAACCTGAGATTCTTTTTTTAGGTTTTCTTTATTTCTTGATATGTACTGGTCGATAACTGCTATTATGTTTTTAGGTATTCTCTGCATGAAAACCTCGACGGTTTTTCTTCCCGAATCAGTTATTACATAACATTTTCTCTTCTGGAAATCAACCAGTTTAACCACGTCTGTTTCTCCAAGCTCGGAGATACACTGCTGCATTGTGAAAAAGTCCAGAAGATTGTTTTCCAGCACAGCATCTGAAATTTGAGCCTTAGTCAGCGGTATATCAATGCTGCTCAAAAGGTATAGTATTATAAGTTTCTTATCAGCCAAAATGCTGGTGTCGAAATACATACGATCAACTCCTCAATATATTATTATATCATAGCATGTTTTGTATAGGCAAAAACAAAAATCAGACAATTTCTCGCCTGATTTTTGTTTTATTAGTGGACATTCTACCAAAGTAGAACCAGTCAAAAGCGAGGAGGTTCAATGCCTCCGAGCTTTTATTTTTTTATTATTGATTTTCCAACTGGCTTTCTGCCATGGATATTAGCTTCTTAACCATACTTCCGCCTACTCTTCCGCAGTCCTTTGACGATAGATTTCCCCAGTAGTCTTCTGACCCCTGGTGTACCGGCAAATTTAGTTCTGAAGCAATTTCATATTTCATATTATCAAGTGCCTTGTGAGCAGCTGGAACTTCATGCCCTTTGTTGAACCTTCCACTTCCCTTTGCCATTTTTAACCCTCCTAATATAAATTAATAGTTACTTAAGCTTCAGGAAACCGCATAAACTAATGTACTATGCTGTTTTATTTCCTCTTGCACTATTAATTTAACCTTTTTATCAATAAAATATGTTAGAACTTTATGTTTTTATGAATAATATTATAAATCAATGCATATAATTATAGATTCAGGAAATATAATATTGCCATGGTTGGAGAATGTAAAAAGGGTAAGAATTGAAATTCTTACCCCTCCCAACTTTAAGTCATTTTTCTTTTTATTGGTATTTTTCTGCCTTTATTGGTTCCATGCCTGTGAATGCCTTGAAGTTGGACTTTCTGCGATTTTGCTTCTCTATGGAAATGTCTGTCCTGGGGCAGTATCAAGTCAGCCGCAAATTCGACTCTGTGACCTCTTATATTGGTAAAATTGCTGTGCCTCATCGACATGCTTTTCCCTCCCGAAAACAAAATCTTATATTTATTTTGCCCATAAATAAATGAAAAAAAAGTATTGCTGCTGCATTTTTGTGGAATTTATGGATAAAAGTACATTTTTCCATATTGCTGCTCTATTGTCGAAAACAGCCATTTTTTCTGTTATAATTAAAGCATCAAGTAAACGAAAGGAGCATATGATGAAACGTTTAAAGCCATTATTTATACTATTTTTGATTGCAATTCTATTAGTCAATTTCATTGGCTGTACACCGAAAGAGCCGGAAAAAACGCCGAAAAATAACCAGCAGGAGCAGACCAAACCTCCGGAGGAGAATAAAGCAACTCAAAATAACAATCAAACTGCAAATAATAGTGTAGACACGAGCAAGGCAAATAATAAAAGCGAAGCAGAGTTAAAGGCGCTAAAGGCAAATGAAAACGGTCAGGTAATGATACTTATGTACCATGGCATCGGAGAAAAGGAAGCAGAATGGGTGAGGACCCCGGATAATTTCAGGAAAGATTTGAAGACTTTATACGATAAGGGTTATCGTCTTATAAGCCTTAAAGATTACATAGAGAACAATATAAAGGTTGAAGCAGGTTTTACGCCATTTGTTCTGACCTTTGACGACGGACTGCAAAGCAGCTTTAATATTATAGAAGAAAACGGCCAGAAAAAAATAGACCCTAACTGCGCAGTCGGCATACTTGAGCAGTTTAAAAAGGAACACCCCGATTTTGGAAAAGGCGGCAGTTTCTTTGTATATTATCCGATTCCATTCAGACAGAAGGAGCTTATAAAGGAAAAGTATGACTTTCTAATAAATAATGGCTATGATATAGGAAATCACAGCTATACCCATGAAAACCTCGGAGAACTGAGCATTGAAAATGTCCAGAAAGTGTTGGCGCTGAATGTAAAAAATACACAGCAGTATCTGCCGGGTTATGACATGTATGCGCTTGCACTTCCTTTCGGTGCAGCTCCAAAAGGCGATAATTACAAATATGTGGCTCAGGGAGAGTACGAAGGAGTCAAATATAACAACAGGGCGGTACTTAGGGTAGGCAGCAATCCGGCGCCTTCTCCGGTGGATTTGAAATTTAACCCACTAAAACTTCCAAGGGTCAGAGGCAGTGAAATGAAAACTGACGGAGTGGGATTATACGATTGGCTTTCCTACTTCGATAAAAATCCCGGGAAAAGATATATAAGCGACGGGAATCCGGAAACCATAGCGATACCGGCTAAGGAAGCGGATAAGATAGATAAATCAAAACTAAACGGAAAAGAACTTGTGATATATAATGATAAATAAAAAGACTTAAAAGTGCTGTTTTAACAGCACTTTTTTATACATCGATAGAAACAACATGATAAGAAAATTGCGGGCGGCGATTTTACCCATGAGGTTCCTGCAAAGTGCAAAAAACTGAAGGATGAAATAGGCATATTGGCAAACTCACTGGATGCAATGCAAAAATCCATCGGTGTACTTATAAAAGGGGTTGCCGATGAAGCCACCACCGTCAAAAATACTGTTGAACTTGCCGGTAAGCATATGTCGGAACTAAATATAAGGATTGAAGAGGTATCGGCAACAACGGAGGAGCTTTAAAAATTACTGCAAGCGTTAGATGAATCCAAGAGTGTAGAAAAGATAAACGAACTTGCTGACGCAATCCTTCAGGTTACATCCCAGACGAATCTTCTCGCTTTAAATGCAGCAATTGAGGCAGCAAGAGCAGGAGAAGCAGGTAGGGGGTTTGCTGTTGTAGCTGATGAAATAAGAAAACTTGCTGAGAATTCAAAGAATACGGTAAATCAAATTCAGGAAATTACAAAGACTGTGATTCAATCTGTTGAGAATCTTTCGGCCAGTTCCAACAGCCTGCTGACATTTATGTCCAGCAACGTTAATAATGATTATGAAATGATGCTGAATGCTACGGAGCAATATAAAAAGGATGCCGAGTTTGTTGATAACCTTGTAACAGATTTTTCAGCTACCTCGGAAGAGTTGGCTGCCTCAATGCAGAACATGGTTAAGGCAATAAATGAAATAACAGCATCGGCAAATGAAGGTGCAGAAGGTACTTCAAATATCGCTCACGATACCAGCATAATAGTTGGAATGGCAAACGAAGTCAGCAAGCAGGCAAATATGTCCAAGCTAAGCGCTGACAAGCTTAACGAAATGGTTGCAAACTTTAAGGTATGATAATTAATATATAAAGGGAGACCCGTCATATTAGCCTGCCGGCTTATGACGGGTCTTGCTTTTCACGCTTCAGAACTCTATTGGAAACTAAGGCGTTCAATTATAAACTTTCCGAATAATATGTTTTCAATAACCGTATCCTTTAAATAAGGGGTAGGCATATCACAACTGCTGTTTGCCTTCTGAAGGAAATACAGTGCATCGCTTTCACCCTTAACCTCAGCATAAAAAGTTCCGTTCTTGTAAAGCTTGTCGCCTATATGCAGCTTTAGGTCAACAAGTCCGATCTGTTCAAAAATGCTTTCTTCATCACTATGTTTTCTTTTCCTGCGCATATCAAATCACCCAAAACCATTGTATTCAAATATCCCACACTTATATTTTCGACAAAAAAACATAAATGTTTATGCATAATTACAGGTTAGGTCACAAAAACCTCAATTCATATGATTACTGTTGACAAAATATAACAGTATTTATATAATTTATATAAAACTGTTAAAGTATGGTAAACACACCGATAACACATATCTAGAATTATATATAAAAGAAATTGAAAAGTCAAAATTACCTACGAAACTGTTTAATTAGTAGGGAGAATGCTATGAGAGTATTGCTGGCTTTAAACCACGAAGAAATCGAGGAATTCATTTCATATTTGCCTGGTATAGAGATCTTAGCCATAATCAAGGACAAGCACTCTTTATTAGAGTTTTTTAAAACCAATGGCTGCGATTTGGTCATATTGGAAAACGAGCTTCCCGGCAGTGAGAGCATGGAGGAGGTCATTGCACTTCTAGTTTCGGATAAATCGAGGATACAAAGGATCGTATATTTATATGGGGAATATGATGAAAATTGTGATGCTTTCATACAGTTCCTAAGAGAGAATGGGATAAATGATTGTTTTATCGGCACGGAGATAACATCAAGAGATATTGAAAGGCTAATTTATAATCCGGCTGGGATGAAGAATTTATATGAAGGGAATGAAGATGGCCATAGATTACCCTTTCTACGGTTCAAATCATCCTCATACAAAAAGGAAAGCCGGAAGGTTGTAAAGGCTCAAGGCAAGTCTGTAATATCCATTATATCAAACAATGCAACAGGAAAATCGCATACTGCATGGAACCTGGGCTACTGCTTTTCAAAACGAGGGTATGATACCAGTATTTTCAACATTGATAGGGGTTATTCCGCAAATCTTTACTGGCATATTGATGAAATATATTATGAACTGCTGAATTATGCCATAGCGAAAAATAAACATAAAAAGATACTGGAGGATTGTTTCAGGATAAAGAATCTAAATGTAATAACCGGCAAGCTCGGAGATCAAAATGAAATAAAGACAGATGACTTTGCCAAGCTTCTGTATAACATACGCACTCAATCTGATATTACGCTTATTGATACGAAAACCGGATTATCAGAAAATACAAAGCATGCTATTAAGAATTCCACCTATGATTTACTGGTATTCGATTGCGATATAATGCATTATCACATGAATATGGTAATGGTAGAAAATCTTAGGGATGAGTTTGTGCCTGAAAAAACGATAGCAATCATAAACAATACCAATATAAAGTCTTCAAGTCATAAATTCATATATAACGAAATTAAAAGTACAGGTTTGCCCTTCAAGGATATCCTGCCCATCAGCTCATGTGGCCTAATAAGC
>JBLNDG010000054.1:0-34161 GCA_050261415.1 Caulobacteraceae bacterium
ACTTTTTTTAGCAATGTATAATACTATTTATATTATTATAGTATGTAATTGTTAAAGAGTCTCAATGTCAGTCTCATAATAAGTTACATCTATTGGATTTTCATAGCTGCTGTCATCATAAAAAACAATAGTAGTCATAACGACGTTTGCCCCATAATAATTACTGTAATATTTCCATTGCCACACTTCATAATAATTATTTGCTGGAATAGTATCTCCCACTGCTCCTAAATATGAATTAAGAGCGAGATAAGCTATGGTTGCGCTAATTAATTTGTATGAATTTTTAAGCGTAGTAGTTAGAATTGCGCTAGGAACTAGGAAAATTGCAGCATCGCAGGTTAATTTAATCATGTTGCTTGAAAGGGTGTTATCAGCATATTTCTTTACAGGCCCTGCAATTACCGTTGCACCGTCTCCCGGATCAGGAATAAAGCTAGGTGACACCTCACCCGTATCTGAAGAATTTTTATATTGTAGAATCATTTCCCAGAGTTCTTGTTTTATTGATTCGTCGTAATTTCTCTTATATGGACATTTTTATCTTTGCCTATATTTATTGTTATTTCTTTTCCTGCATTCTTACTTTCTTTCGGGTTAATATTATTGTCGAAACTATTTGCAAATACCTGCATATTCGCACTTGAAAAAGCTAATGCCAAAATGATAAGCATACTTACTATTCGTTTACTCTTATTATTCATGTTACTATCTCCTACTTTTTTTTCATGGTTAAACAAATTCAAAGCGAAGATTATCGATATCGATTGTATTAACCTGTAGAGATAATCGTTCTTTACTTTGAAAAAGTCTGGTAATGAGATGAACACAAGAAAAAGCACCAATGAAATTGGTCTTCCGATATTTCTCATGGCAGTTTTCTTAAAGAAATTATCGTATAGCAGGAAAAAGATAAGTACCAACATAGCACTCCATATACTGTTAATATTGAAATAGCCCATTTGTTAACCTCACTCTCATCACCTTGAATTGGAATAATTTACAATATATTACATGTGATACAAATTGAATTTTATACCAAAAAGTACAATTTGTCAATAACAAGCCATTAATAATCCTATTTTGAACATTAAGTATTCTGAAATGCTTCTATATTGAGGCTTTTATGCCTATGTACCGAGATGCTATTGACAACGAGTTTATTAGAAAAAGTGTTACACTTTCACGTTGGTTGGAACGATTGGCAGAAACTCAAAATATTAATTTCTCCGAAGTACTTCAGGATGCGCTAATGAATAAACCGATTTGGGTCATTACCCGAACCGGTTTTATTTCTGGTGAACCGCTATAGTGTATTGATGATAGTGTCGAGGAGTTGGATTTTTTCGTCCACTTTCTGTATTATCTGCTTCTTATAGTCAATTACCTGTGTAAGCTTTGTCTTGACAGTCTCAAAATCCTTTGCAGTCCTTGCATCTTTTATTTCTTTCCAAAGGTCATTTTTCATGGTTCTTAAGTTCTTAAGTTCTTCCCTGATTCCCTTGAGCTCTTCCCTATACGGCTTAATGGCTTCAAGCTTATCCAGGGAGCCTGATTCCTTCAGGTTACTTACAGTTTCCTTGATTGTATCTCTCTTCTGCAGCACTTGCTCATGGAGACCCTGGTGTTCGGCCCGCAAGTCCTTAAGTTCATCCCTTAATTGTGTAAGCTCGGCCTTAAGATCTTCATTCGGTGATGTGTTCACCGGCTCCTCTGCAAATACTCCTATAGACATTACACAAAGGAATACGGCCACCAAAGTCAATGATAATAGTTTTTTCATATTCATACACTCCTTATTATTTATTTATGACCGGAATCACGAGCCTGCATACTAAGAATTTTTATCCGGCCAACAACTAAATAATAGCGGGAGCATATGTGAATTTTATGTTCAATTTGTGGAAAAAGTGTATAAAATTATTTACCACCACACCAGTTCTCCTGCGGCAGTTCAATGATACAGCAGTTTATATCCTTCTCATCTATTTCAAGGTATTTAGATATGAGCATATTTATTCTCTGCATCAGGGCCTTTTTTATATCAGGACTTTCAGCTGGAAGCATGGTTATTTCTGTAAAGGCAAAGTTGCTGCTTCTGCTTTCATGAGCACTTCTCAATTGTGGAAGGGATTCATACAGTATAACCTGACCAACCTTCTCATCAATGTTCAAAAGCTCAACTAATGATTTTCTTACTTCCTTTACAAGGATAGGCTTCTGAAAAGGAAGGATCGTAGATGAAATATGAATTTTAACAATCGGCATTTAGGCACCTCCCGTTAATAAATTATATAGAATTATTAATCATTATTCAAATCCGAATAAATATATTCATTTGTCCATATGTATAGCATTTGCAGATAGTGCAATTTTTTAAAACAACAGGATAAAAAAAAACCGCGAGCAAATAATATTATTGCATGAAGAACTAAAAAAATATTGATATTTCAACGGCTTATCCATATTTGACGCATTATATGGTGTGCATTCAATTTACAGAGGGAGGTAGACATGATGACACAATTGCTACTGCTGATTCAATTCTTTTTTGCGATTGTTATCGGGCTTTATTTTTTGAACCTGTTGAAAGGCCAGCAGAGTAACAAAATCGCATTGGAAAAGGAATCCCGCAAAGAAATGGAGAAACTGCAAAGATTGAGGGACATTCAGCTAAGCAAGCCATTGTCGGAGATTACAAGACCGAATGACTTCAGTGAAGTTATAGGACAGGAAAATGGAATAAGGGCTTTGCGAGCAGCGATATGCAGCCCGAATCCGCAGCATGTTATAATATATGGGCCCCCGGGAGTGGGTAAAACCGCAGCGGCGAGACTGATATTGGAAGAAGCTAAGAAGGTCTTCAATTGCCCCTTTAGGCAGGATGCAAAATTCATTGAGATAGATGCAACAACGGTGAGATTCGATGAAAGAGGTATAGCTGACCCTCTTATTGGATCTGTCCATGATCCGATATATCAGGGAGCGGGAGCAATGGGAGTAGCAGGGATCCCACAGCCCAAAATAGGTGCTGTAACTAAAGCTCACGGCGGAATATTGTTCATAGATGAAATTGGGGAGCTTCATCCCATACAAATGAACAAACTGCTTAAAATACTTGAAGACCGGAAGGTTTACCTTGAAAGCGCATATTATAGTTCTGAGGATACCAATATACCGTTCCATATACATGACATCTTTCAAAATGGTTTACCTGCAGATTTCAGGTTGATTGGGGCTACAACGAGGGGGCCTGAATCAATCCCTCCGGCTTTGAGGTCGAGATGCCTGGAGATATACTTCAGAGCTTTGACTCCGGATGAAATCAAAACCGTTTCTGAAAATGCCCTTAAAAAGATTAAGTTTGACAGGGAGGAAGGGGTGCCGGACCTTATTGCCAAGTATGCAACCAATGGCAGGGAAGCTGTTAATATAATACAAACGGCAGTGGGCGTAAATATCAACGAGAACAGAAACAAAGTGACAATTGGGGATATCGAGTGGGTGTTGAATAATGGACAGTACAGCCCAAGGCCCGAGAGAAAGGTTAATGATGAACCCCAGGTGGGCTACGTAAACGGCTTGGCAGTGTATGGCCCTAATATGGGGACCCTTCTTGAAATAGAAGCAACTGCAAACAGCGTACCAAAAGGGACCGGACGGGTAATGGTCACAGGAATAGTGGAGGAAGAGGAAATAGGTTCAAAAGACGGCAGGACGATTAAAAGAAAGAGCATGGCCAGAGGATCCATAGATAATGTGCTGACAGTAATTAAAAAATACCTGAGCATTGATCCGGAGGACTATGACATACATCTGAACTTTCCGGGCGGCACACCGATAGACGGACCATCTGCAGGTATCACTATAGCTGTTGCTATTTATTCTGCAATTACAAATACTCTGGTCGACAACAAGGTGACAATGACGGGGGAAATATCCATTAGAGGCAAGGTCAAGGCTGTCGGAGGGATTATAGCAAAGGTTGAGGCAGCAAAGAATGCCGGCGCCAGTAAAGTTGTGATACCAAAGGAAAACTGGCAGGAGATATTCAAGTCCTTTGATATTGAAGTAATACCTGTGGAAAATATAATGGAGGCTGTGGATATTGCTTCTATCAGACAGAATGAATTTAAGCCGTTAGTGGCTCAACCTGTTGAGAGGGGAATATTGACTGCTAAAGCAGTGAACAGTGCTGTCCAGGTACATGTTATGGGTGATGCGAAATAAAAAGAGAGGTTGATAATTTATTTCCATAAAGATATAATAAATTAGACCAAGGAATGACATGCACAGGAGTTGATAATATGCAAACAAAAAAAGATAATATCAAAAAGCTGCCATTACTGCCTCTAAGGGGGCTTAGCATTTTTCCATATATGGTTCTGCACTTCGATGTAGGAAGGGAAAAATCAATAAGAGCATTGGAAGAAGCGATGATAAACGACCAATTGATTTTTCTGGTAACTCAGAAGGATGCACATATTGACCTGCCCACACCGGAGGATTTTTATGAAGTGGGAACCATTTCAAAGATCAAGCAGTTGCTAAAGCTTCCGGGGGACACGATAAGGGTATTGGTTGAGGGGGTTAACAGAGCTGAAGTAAACGAGATCATTTCTGATGAGGCATATTTTTTGGTTGAAGTAACGGAGCACGAAGAAGATAACAAGGGCAAGGGGGATTTGGAGATAGAGGCACTGAAGAGGAGTGTGCTCTCTGTTTTTGATGAGTATATTAAGGCAAACCCGAAGGTTGCACCGGAGACCTTAATCACTGTATCAGATATAGATGACGTATCCAGGTTTGCAGATGTTATTGCATCCAACCTGACGATTAAAATCGAAGAAAAGCAGGAAATACTTACTCTCTTTGACATAAAGGAAAGAATGGAAAAAATATACGAGATTCTGTCCAGAGAGCTTGAAATACTTGAGATAGAAAGAAAGATTAACTCCAGGGTCAGAAAGCAGATAGACAAGTCTCAGAAGGAATACTACCTTAGAGAACAGCTCAAGGCCATACAAAAGGAACTGGGGGAAAAAGAAGGGCACGCCGAGGACATAGACATGTACAGGGAAAAGCTTTCAAAGTTGGAAGTGCCTGAGGAAGTAAAAGAAAAGGTTGAAAAAGAACTAGACAGACTATCAAAAATCTCAATAGGATCTCCTGAGGTAGGTGTATCAAAGACATATCTGGATTGGATTTTTGATCTGCCTTGGAATACGGAAACAAAAGATAATCTTGATATAAAAAATGCAAGAAAAGTGCTTGATGAAGACCATTTCGGATTAAAGAAGGTAAAGGAAAGAGTACTTGAGTATCTTGCCATAAGGCAGCTGTCAAACAACATGAAAGGCCCGATACTATGCCTTATAGGACCTCCGGGAGTAGGAAAGACATCGATTGCCAAATCTATTGCAAGAGCTATGGGCAGGAAGTTTGTAAGGATGTCCTTGGGAGGAGTAAGGGACGAAGCCGAAATAAGGGGACATAGGAGAACCTATATAGGTGCAATACCCGGCAGGATAATTTATTCAATAAAGCAGGCCGGTACAAAAAACCCGCTGTTCCTTTTTGATGAAATCGACAAGTTGGCAAGTGATTTTAGGGGAGATCCTGCTGCTGCTCTGCTGGAGGTACTTGATGCAGAACAGAACAAGGATTTCAGAGACCACTACCTTGAACTGCCTTTTGATCTTTCAAAGGTTATGTTTATTACAACTGCAAATTCAATAGATACCATACCGGCTCCGCTGCTGGACAGGATGGAAGTAATCCATATATCAGGTTATACAGAGGATGAAAAGGTAAGTATAGCAGAAGCATATCTTGTACCAAAGCAGTTGAGGGAACACTCATTGAAGAAGGAAAACGTCGTTATATCAGAAACGGCTTTGAGAGCGATAATAAACGGTTACACCAGGGAGTCCGGAGTAAGAAACCTGGAAAGAGAGATTGCCAATGTTATAAGGAAGAGCGCAACTCAAATTGTAGAACACAATAAAAAGAAAATCCGGATTACCCCGCTGAATTTGAAGAAGTATCTTGGCATAGCCAGATTCAGATTTGACAAAGTAAACCCGAGAAATGAAATAGGTGTTGTGACAGGTCTTGCTTGGACGCCTGTAGGTGGAGATACATTGTTTATTGAAGTATCTGTGATGCCTGGCACAGGAAAACTGGAGCTCACGGGCCAATTAGGGGATGTTATGAAGGAATCCGCCAGGGCTGGCTTGAGTTATATACGTTCCAAGTGTGACGAGTTAGGCATTGATAAAGAATTTACCAAGAATCTTGATATACACATACATGTTCCCGAAGGAGCAACCCCCAAGGACGGTCCTTCGGCCGGAATAACCATGACCACCGCACTTGTTTCTGCGCTGATCAGGAAACCGGTATACAGGGAAGTGGCAATGACAGGAGAGGTCACTTTAAGAGGGAGGGTCCTCCCGATTGGAGGGCTTAAAGAAAAGGTGCTCGCAGCAAAAAGGGCAGGGATAAAGAAAATCCTTCTACCCTATGAGAATGAAAAGGACCTTGAGGAGATACCGGATAATGTCAGAAGAAATATGGAGTTTGTCCTTGTAAGCGAAATGGATGAAGTTTTGGCCCATGCATTGGTAAAGGATGAAAAACATGATAGTTAAGACATGTGAATTCTTAAAGAGTGCGGTATTAAAAAGTCAGTATCCTGATCTTAATCTGCCGGAAATCGCTTTTTCCGGCAGATCCAATGTTGGGAAGTCTTCCCTGATAAATTCACTGCTTAATAGAAAGAACCTGGTGAAGGTCAGTTCTAACCCGGGAAAGACAAGAACCATAAACTTTTTTCTGGTAAATGAATGTTACGTAATGGTGGACTTGCCCGGGTACGGGTATGCCGCGGTTTCTAAAAGTGAAAAGCAGGCGTGGGGCAAGATGATAGAGGATTACCTGAAATATAGAGAGAACCTGAAAAACGTTGTACTTCTTGTAGATATCCGGCACAAACCAACCGCAGATGATAAGCTCATGTATGATTTTATAAAATATTACAGGGAAGCTGTTATTATTGCAGCAACAAAGCTCGATAAAATAGCAAAGTCATCTGTGAGCAAAAACTTAAATATAATAAAACAGACGTTGGAAGTCGATGATAAGGATATAATAATTCCTTACTCTTCCCAGAACCATGCAGGCAGGGAGGAGCTGTGGGAGGTATTGACTCAGGGGTTATAGCACATGTAGATTGGGGGTCTGGGGTTGGTATATTATGAGACTTTTGTTATGCTTTTTACTTTTTTACTGATTAATGCTCCTGTTTTTTTAGCTCTTAATAGATATATATTCGGAAGTCTTAATATTTACAAAAAGTTGATTTTTGCTGTGGTATACTGGGTACCCGCGTTATTTACACAGCAGCTTATGCCTTTTTTGGGAGTTATAGTTTTATTAATATGGCATCACAGCAAAGAAGGTAATGATATTGGAATCAGGGATTTTAACCCTTGGCTTACCAGTTTCAGAGATATTGCTATCGTTGCAGTTTGGGCTGCAATATTTAAAATCCTCATAAGCCAACTGAACAAACTGTATGTTTATGCTCTGGCAGTCTTTCTAAAGTATGAAGCAGTCCCCCAGGATATAGTAGGAGAGTTTAACAGAGGCGAATTATACTATAAGGTTATGCTTTTTATATTGGTTGTCATACTTGCTCCTTTTGTGGAGGAATATATATTTAGATATTATATATACGATAAGGTTCTGCTTCCCCAAATGCCAGCAGCAGCTGCAGCGCTCATATCTACATTGCTTTTTACGCTGTTGCATTACAACATTTCCGGAATTCCGACATTTTTCGGCCTTGGGCTCTTTTGTACGTTTATGTATGAAAAGAAAGGCTATTACGGGGCAGTGACTACACATATGGTATCAAATCTGATGACAGCGATTTTGCTGATTTAGAAAATTATTATATACCAGTGTCTTAAACGCTTTGTTTACATTAGAGCATTACTTTTGAAAGGGTAGGTGCTATATGGAGCGGGATTTTCATACAATACTCTTAGATGCATTGACTGAAGCAATTGTAAAAAAATCCGTAGTAACGGTAAAAAACAGCGAAAATAACAGTATAGTGGTGATAACCGTTACTGAAGATGAAATAATTATCTCACTAAGCAAGGTTCCGACTATGATGAATGACATAGTTGCGGCGGTATCCGATTGTCTGGGCAGGAAACCCGATATGATTTACAACAGGATCAGCGTTTTGAAAGAGGACTTTATTATATATTACATGGTATGGCTATGCAGCAGTGAGGGCAAAGCCTTTGTAGAAAAAGAGTTTTCGACGCCGCAGAACAGGATAACCTATATGAGCCAGAAGGCGCTTTCAATGTTGGAATCAATGAACTGATGCAGGTATCTGCAATAGTATGTTTTTGGGCAGGCAAATTGCATTTGCCTGTTTAATATTATATATTTGCAAATATGTGAAATAATAAGATTATTGGTGAGCGGAAAAATTAGAGCATTAGCGATAAAATTAAAGCATACGTACAAATTAGGTAGTTATTACCGCATAATACAAGCATAATACGATAGCCGGAGGAATAAAAAACATATGCCATGTTTTAATATGCCGGAAAAAGTGTTATCATGTAAGATGTGTAAAAAAGGCTTTAATTGAAGCATTTTAACAACTATGGAAGCCTTTTATGAAACTCATTGACGGAAAGGAAATTTATACTTTCCTATTCGTTATAAAAAATGGCTTCAATTGAGGCATTTAACGGAGCCTTACTAAAAATGCACAGGGGGCATAATATGTTAAAGGATACGATTAATATAGTATTTGTAGTACTTCAGATATTGTTCTTCGCTATAGGCTTTTACTATTTTTTTACTTCGGTTTTTGGGCTTGCGGAAAAAATTTACGGAAAAGCAACCAAAAACTATTTGCCTTTAAAAAGGTTCGCAATTTTTATACCAGCGCATAATGAAGAGGTAGTAATAGGGAACATAGTGGACAATTTGAAGGATTTGAATTATCCCAGGGATAGCTACGATGTATTTGTCATAGCGGACAACTGCAGCGATAATACGGCTTCAGTTGCTTCGGCAGCAGGTGCCAACGTTCTTGAAAGGTTTGACGACAAGAAAAAAGGTAAGGGATATGCCCTGCAGTGGGCTTTTGAAAAAATCCTGTACAAGGATGACAATGAATATGATGCAGCAGTTATATTCGATGCAGACAACCTGGTTTCGAAGAATTTCCTGAAAGAAATGAACAATAAGCTTTGTTCGGGGCTGAAGGTAGTTCAGGGGTACATAGACAGCAAGAATCCTAATGATTCATGGATTACGGCAAGTTACTCAATTGCATTCTGGTCGGCCAACAGGCTGTTCCAGTGCGCAAGGTCGTTTCTCGGAATGAGCTGTGAAATCGGGGGAACGGGCTTCTGTATGGATGTACAGGTATTGAAGCAGATAGGCTGGCAGGCTGCATGCCTGGTAGAAGATTTGGAATTTACAATGAAGCTGATGCTCAATAATATAAAAGTCGGCTGGGCTCATGAAGCGGTTGTATATGATGAAAAACCGCTGACTCTCGCTGCGTCATGGAGACAGAGAAGAAGATGGATGCAGGGTTTTGCCGATGTGTGCTCAAGATATTTCATGAAGCTTTTCATAAAAGGCATCAAAGAGAGAAACGCCGCACTTATAGATTGTGCAGTATACACACTGCAGCCTTATGTAATACTTGTTGGTGCTGCGATGCTTTTGATTCCTTTAGTAAACGCATATTTTATGGATTACGACATGTTTGTAATTTCGGCAAGAATAATGCCGGCGTTCTTTAAGCTGTTTGGAATAGTTCAGTTTCTGATGATTCCGGTATGCTTGTATTATGATAGAAAGCTTTCATATAAATTGTTCCTTTTCTACCCGACGTACATACTGTATTGCCTTACATGGATACCGATATCAATACAGGGAATAGTGATGATGAAGAACAAAGAATGGAGCCACACACTGCATACAAGAAAAGTTACAATACATGAATTGGAGTAAGGCATTTTGCCTTACTTTTTTATACTATTTTACTTATTGCCATATATTATATATAATTTTATTGAGGTAAATAGAATATTCTACCATATAGCATAAATTAAGAGTTGGGGGTTTTATAATGGAGTTGAATATAAGTCCGGAAAAAAAGACACTGCTTCAAAAAATGAAGCTGTTCTTTATCAGACCTACTGAGTTGTTCCGGGATTACAGGGAAAGGCCTACATGGGCACTGAAGCTTCTGATTATATCCGTTGTAACGGCATTGTTTACTCTGGCGGTTAAGGTATTATCGAAGGATTTATATGTTGAACTTTTGGAAAAGAAAGCTGCAGGAATGTCTCCTGAGCAGGCTGATGCTGTGCGTGCTTCAGCAGGTTTCCTGAATTCACCCTTAGTAAATGCACTATCTGCAGTATTTGCAGTAATTTCTATAATTGCAGTCATATTTATTTTGGCCCTGGTATATATGGCCCTGGTGAAAATGTTCGGAGGACAGATAAAATATATGCAGGCAGTATCTGTATATACTCTTGCATACATAGCTACTTGCATAGGAATGGTTTTTAAAGTGCTGTTCATGTATGTAACGGGAAACCTGATATATGCAAATCTTGAGCCTACCTACACGGACGTGCTGTTCAACAGTCTTGATCCCTTTATCATTTGGCAGGCAATATTGATGGTATTCGGATTATCAATAGTAGGCGGTATCCCTGAGAAGAAAAGCACTATAATTGTAGTTATTATGTGGCTTCTGTCCATGGCTTTTTCTATGGGAATGGTTATGATAGCGAAATAGGATATAAAAAGGTCATTGGATTTATTCCAATGACCTTTTCATCTTTTCCGCTATATTTATAAGTGATTCCCTATTGTTCAATTCGGGTGTCTCTATCACCTTTTCAAGCAAAGCTTCCAGTACAGTTTTTATCCCCTGCCCCTGCCTAAAACCCAGGGACAGCAAATCGCTGCCGTTAACAGCTAGTTCTTTAAGGCTTGTACACTGCCCCTGCTCCTTTATTTCCCGGTATAGCTCCCGGATTTTCTTCAGGTTTTCAGAACGCTCAGTGAAGTATTTCGGGTTTTGGGCTTTTTTGTCTGCTTCAATCACCTTCAGAAGGTCTGGAAATATGTCATCCCCAACCCTGCTTACAGCTTTTCTTACAGATTTGGCTTCAGGTTTGATGCTTATGTCATGATGCCGTATCAGCCTCAATATTGTATCGGCAGATTTATTGTCAAATCTCAGCCTGTCAAGTACATTCTTTGCTATTTGGACGCTTTTCTGCTGATGGTTGTAAAAATGATCGATATTCTTCTCATCAGTGGTCTTGGCACTTGGTTTGCCTATATCGTGCAGCAGCATTGCCCATCTCAGTATCCTATCCTTTTCAATCCAAGCAACAGAGGTTAGAATATGAACCGCCACATTATACACATGATAAGGATTGTTCTGCAGGGTCAGATAGCAGTCTGTAAATTCAGGCAGTATGTATTTCAAAAGTTTGGTTTCCATGAGGAGTGAAAATACAAAAGGGTTATCCGACAGTAGTATTTTTGTTAATTCATCTCTAATACGTTCACTACTGATGTTTTTTATCAATTCACTGTTATTTCCGATTGATTCGAGGGTTTTTTCATCAATTTCGAAGCCCAGCTGAGCGGAAAAACGCACAGCACGGAGCATTCGGAGAGCATCCTCATTGAACCTCTTATCCGGGTTCCCTACGGCACGTATGGTTTTGTTATCAATATCCTCTATGCCGTTATATGGATCGACCAAGCCCTCATCCAGGTTGAATGCAATGGAGTTGACAGTAAAATCCCTTCTTGCGAGGTCTTCTTCTATTGAAGCTGTAAACTCAACTGATTCCGGCTTCCTGTAATCCAAGTATACCCCGTCAACCCTGAAGGTGGTTATTTCAAAACCGGCATTGCCGTATATAACAGTCACAGTTCCATGCTTTATTCCGGTATCTATGGTTTTCTCAAATATGCCTTTTACCTCTTCCGGTTTCGCATTTGTCGCAATATCCCAGTCTGTAGGTTTCCTGCCGAGCAGGCTGTCCCTTACGCAGCCTCCGACAATAAACGCCTGAAACTTATGTTCATTTAGAGTATCAATAATATGTATTACTTCTTTGGGAATTGCAGCAATCTCGAGTGTTTTCAACCGAATACCTCCTTAGATCATCCACCCAGTGTTATATCCTGTACCTGATACCATTCAAGAGCCCTGTAAAACTGTTCAGGTTTAAAATCCGGCCATAGCTCATCCAATATGAAGAAGTCTGCATAGACAGACTGTACCGGAAGAAATCCGCTGAGCCTGCGCCTGCCGCCCCATCGTACAATTAAATCCACTCTTGAAATATCGGAAGATGCAATGCGGCTCAGTACATTGCCGGTTTCCTCCTGACAGTTTGAAGATGCTCTCTGCATAGCGTAGCCCAAATCCCAATTCCAACTGTAGTTTACCAGAAAGTTTACTTTTATAAGACCTATACCAAAGCGTACTCTTTTGGTATAGGGAAGGAGTTCCTTCGGAAACATTGCTGACTCACTGTTGCCTATTACGAGTAGTTCTGCATCCTTTCCTGAAAGCTGCATAACTGCATCTATGCACGCTTTCTGGAATGCCTTTGTCTGAACAGAAGGCCGCTTTGTATTGTCCTGTGTGAAGCCATAGAGGGTTATCTCTTTGATTCCAAGCTCCAGACAAATATTAAAAAGCTCAAAACCGGGCTTTATCCCATATCCATATCCGTCCTGCTTTTCATATCCGTTAGACAGCGCCCACCTTCTATTACCATCGGGAATAATACCTACATGCTGAGGCAGTCTCTTAAAGACTGGAACACTCATTGTTTCACCCCAAGTCATTCTTGTGTTCCTAATATTATTTCCCGATTTGGCCCATTATACCCGTTCATGGTTAAACAAGGTCTATAATCTCAAATTGCTGTTCCAGCAGATTTATCATAAGGAGCCTTCCACTTAATACGCTGCCGCGCTTTATTAAAAGCTTAAGCACTTCACTGACTTGAATTGATGCAACCAATGCAGGAGTGAAGGATGGGTTTCCCAGTTCCTTTTCAATACCATGGTTTATACCTTCCGGATACAGCTTTTTCAATGTTCTATCCCCGGGGAGTATTGTAGTTACTTGGCCGAACCAGCCTGCTATAGCTCCATGCACAAGAGGAATCCCTGCATCCTCGGACAGATCTTCAAGCAGCAGTCTGCTTTCGAGGTTATCCAGCGCGTCAATAACTACATCATGGCCTCCAATTATTTGGCAGCCATTTACCGAGTCGAACCTTGCCCTAACCGGATTCAGCGTTATGAGAGGATTGACTTTAGCCATCCTTTCCTTTGCAGCAAATGCTTTGCTCATACCAAGGGATTCTGCATCCGATAAAATTTGCCTGTTCAAGTTTGATTCCTCAAAAACATCGCCGTCTACTGCAGTTATATAGCCTATTCCAAGGCGCCCGAGCATTTCAATGACATAGCCTCCCAGACCACCGCAGCCTATAACGCAGACCTTAAAATCCTTCAAGCGGGTGTTTTCCTCAGCAGTCAGCATTTGCATATTCCGGGCATATCTAAGCATGATTCTACCTCCATGAGTTCTAAATTGAACAAAATATATTCACTAATAATTATAACTGTACAAAGGGAAATAGTACAAGTTTATTTGAGCTGCTGCCCAAAGCCGCAGGCATTAACCTTTTTATAACAGATGCCGAAATAGTATACATAAGGCATTTATTCGGGACAATGGTTTCAGGGGCCTTTGTGAAGCATAATATTTGAGGTGCTTTGGAGGATTTGCTGCAAATAAGTTGAATATATAATACAACATTTGCATTAAGGAGATAAAGTATGAGAAAAACTGTGTTATTTGTTGTTGTAGTATTCCTGGCTGCTGTTCTGCTTTCGGGCTGCACCGGGAAAAACGTTTCACGAGGACAGGACAATTCCGGATTGCCTTCCAAGGGCTATGGAAATACTCCGGGGAATATATCCAACGGCGGTGTAACTGCAGCTCAGGGGGAATGGGTATACTACAGCAATGGAGCAGATAAAGTCAATATATACAGGATGAGGGAAAATGGCACAGAGAAACAGAAAGTGAACGATGACAGGTCCATGTTCATAAATGTACAGGGGGATTGGATATATTACAGCAATATAGAAACATCAGAAAACGGGAAAATATACAAGATAAAGACTGATGGCAGCGAAAGGACCAAAATCAGCAATGATTCCGCTTCTTTTATAAATGTGGCTGATGGTATCATATACTACAGCAACGGTTCCGGAAAGAGAGAAATTTGCAGGATCAACAAGGACGGTACTGAAAAGAAGATTATAAGCAAAGACTTTTCCTCCTATATAAATGTCTTAGGAGATTGGATATACTACTGCAATGGAAGCGACGGGAAAAAATTATATAAAGTTAAAACAGACGGCTCCGAAAAGGTGAAAATATCAGAGGATGCCGCTGCTTATATAAATGTTGACGGAGACTGGATATATTACAGCAACGGTTCTGACGGCAACAAGCTGTATAAAATTAAAACGGACGGTACGGAAAGAACCGGTTTGACCATGGAAGAAGCATTATATATAAACACTTCCGGGGATTGGATATATTACAGCAATGGCTTTAACGGGAACCGTATATACAAGATCAGTAAGGATGGAAAGAATAAAGCAATACTGAATTATGAAAGCTCCAAATTTATAAATGTTGCAGGTGAGTGGCTTTATTTTATAGTGGATTCGGCTTCGAACAGACTATATAAAATTAAAACTGACGGTACAAAGATGCAAATGGTTGAAAAACCATAAAGGTAGGGAATTACTCCCTACCTTTATTTTATACTGCCAAATCTACGTGCTGCACAGTTCCAGGTATTCCGTCTTCCTTTACGAATATCCCCGTCTTCTGAACCTGCCCATTTTCAATATTTCCTGCCCCTCTCATGCTGAAGGGGGTACTGACATTACCCAGGTAGATTGCACCAATACCCTTTTGTCCCAGGGCAAAGAGATAATCATTTCCGTATTCATCCTTGGACCATATCCTCAGCTTGTCAAAAATCCGGTCATTTTCGTCTATCCAGCCGTTTTTATCATCATCATAATTTGCAAGATCTGAAAAGCCATTACCGCTTTGAGGGCCGAAAAGCTCGCTGCCGTCATTTATTCTGCCGTCGTTATTTGCATCAAAGGACAAAAAACCGCTTCCGGCGGCCAAGGAGGATATTTGTTCAGAACTTCCGTCACAGTCTATATCAAAGCTGAACTTTGTACCGGTAAGCTTTGCAGCAGGGGCGTCAAAGTTTATAACAAGAGGATCCATCTTCACAGCGCCACCGGCTCTTATACTGATATCTTCCCTTGTGTAAAATTCCCTGCTCATATAAAGCTGCAAGTCTATTGCGATTTCCTTCCCATCTGAAGTTTTTATTATACCGTCTGCCGCAAAAGAAACCTTTTCCCTTTCATAATGCATGGAATGGTAATCATATTCAAGGCCCCAGCCTGCCCGTACGGGGCGGTTAACCGTTCCATTTTTTATCAGGATTTTATCCGGAATAGTGAATTTGAATTTCTTGCCCCAAAAAACCTCAAACAGCTTTTCAAGCAGTTTTATTTTTTGTTTGTCCTTTTCATCCAATAAGTCGGTATATTCTTCTTCAGAATCTATAACTTCGGTACTGCTTAAGGTTTTTAAAAGCTCCTTTCCTATGTCGGAAATATCCACCAAAATTCCCGGCGGCTTATCCGGATCTTCTTCCGGAGGATTCCCGACCCAGAGTTTCGCTCTCTCGGTCTTCTCGTTCTGTCCCACATAGCTGTAATTACTCTGAAGTCCAATGCTTGAACTTTCAATCTTCATGATACTACCTCCATGTAATAATTCTGAGGAATGCCAAAATAAGCATCTGCCGGGCTTCAATCCTTTTATTCCCGGACAGTAGACCTCTTATATAAATTATCGGATTTTGGCAAATATTTCATAACAATATATAAATAAATATCTTTATGCTATAATTGTATCGATACAATAAACAGGACGATATGGGGTGATATAATGGGTTTTGCAGTGGATCCAGAGGATTTGCAGATTGATATAAGTAAAGAAAACGGTTCTCCTTTATATATTCAGCTTTATGAACAGCTTAAAGCTTTTATTATTGGCGGTGTATTGGTTGAGGACAGCAAGCTTCCTACTATCAGAAGCTTTGCAGACCACCTGGGAGTCAATAGTGTAACGATTGTCAATGCATACAAACTGCTGGAGGATAACAAGCTTGTTTACAAGAAAGTGGGCAGCGGCACATATGTTATGCCTTTGAAGGACAATCTGAGTCTTGGCACTGATTCAGTATCGATAAGTGATGAAACAGAATTTGAACCGGACCGGGAAGAAGATGAGAGCGTGATAAATCTCTCAACCGCATCCCCTGATCCAAGGCTTTTTCCTGTGAAGGATTTCCGAAGGGTAATAAATGAAGTGCTTGAAAGAGATGGGGGAAGTGCTTTTATGTATCATGAAAGCAGGGGTTACAGGCCTCTAAGAGAGTCCCTGTCACAATATGCGAAAAGTCATGGAATAGCAGCTTCACCAGAGGATATATACATCATATCCGGTGCCCAGCAGGGAATTGATATAATCTCAAGAGTGCTTTTGACCAATGGGGACTATGTATTTGTGGAAAGCCCTACATATACAGGTGCAGCAGCCGTTTTTAAGTCCCGTGGCGCAAAAATTGTGGAGATTCCTCTTCTTTCTGATGGGTTGGACATGAAGGAGCTTGAGAAAATGCTCGCCCTCATAAAGCCTAAATTTGTATATGTGATGCCTAATTTCCAGAACCCCACCGGCTGCACCTACTCGGAAAGGAAAAGGAAGTACCTTCTGCTCCTGTGCAGGAAATATGATGTTATGGTGGTAGAAGATGATTATTTGAGCGATCTGAGCTATGCAGAGGTGGATGCAAGGCCTGTAAAGGCTGACGACAGTGATGGCCGGGTGGTATATATAAAAAGCTTTTCAAAAATATTCATGCCGGGATTAAGGGTCGGATATGTTATAATACCTGATTCTATAAAGGACAAAGTAATGAATATGAAGCATATTACGGACATATCCACTTCAGGCCTTATGCAGAGGGTTCTCGACGTATATCTGAAAAATGATATATGGAACAAGCATATTGAATATATGAAACGGGAATACAGCCTAAGGTATTTTGAGGCTGTAAGGGCAGCCAGAAAATACCTTAGAGGAGCGAGCTTCAACCAGCCATACGGGGGCTTGAACCTATGGATAAAGCTTCCGGAAAATGTTGAGGCCGGTGAACTTTGTGAAAGGTGCAAGGAAAGAAAGGTTCTTATTACACCCGGTACCGTCTTTATAAGGGATGCAGAGGGGGAAAAGCATATAAGGCTAAGTTTTGCCGGAGCTGCGCCGGAGAAGATAATCGAAGGCATAGCAATAATAGGTCAGGTTATGGAGGATCTGAAGAAATCTATATAATATCCTTCAGATCCCCTACAACTTTACTATCAATATTACCTTTTTGGACCATCGAATCCATTATTGAAAATGCTTTTTCTATTGGCATTCCATCTCTATATGGTCTTGCTTCGGTCAATGCTTGAAATATGTCACATACAGCCAATATTCTTGATTCCTGGGACAGTTTTTCGGGGCCCAGCCCTTCGGGATAACCTGTACCTAAAAGGGTTTCATGGTGATTTGCCGCCCACTCGGCTATATCTTCCATCCCTTTTATTTTTTTTAGTATCAGCTTTGTATAATATGTATGAGACTTTATGATTGTATACTCTTCGTTTGTGAGCTTGCCCGGCTTATCCAATATATGGTTAGGTATGGAGAGCTTGCCCAGGTCATGCAGCAGGGCTGCTATTCCAAGTTTTAGAGTCTTTTCGGAACTGAAGCTGTAAAGCTTCGAAAGTTTGAAGGCATGTTCCGACAGACCTACAGAATGTTCGTGGGTGAAAGCGCTCTTCTTGTCTATAAGTGCAGCAAAGACCAATGCAATATCCGTGAAGGTGTCTAGTGCAATTGGTGTAGGGATTACGGGGCTAACCCGGGTTAGAATGTCGGGGTCTGAATTGATATTTACTATGTCCAGCCAAAACCTTTCTGATTCAGCAGCCGCCAAAAGGGCATCAACGGTATCGCAGGAAAAAAGAGCTCCTTTAGCTGATTTAATCCATTCAAGTATACTATCTTTTTGTGACCAATATGGCAGTTCATCCTTATACATAAGCTCAAACATATCAGCAAGGTGTATAATTTGTGATTCCTGAGGAATTTCACACCCTTTCAGGCAATTTGGGCCTGAACCGTTCTGATTTTCATGGTGGTATTTTATAAATATAGAAATACTGCTATCTACAGGCAGCTTTTTGATTATATCCGATCCAAAATCCGAATGCTCCCGTATGAACTTTTTTTCAGAGTGACAGACACTGAATGCATCGACTGCCCCAATATCATGCATAAGTGAAGCTATATGGAGATTTTTACTCCGGTCATCTGTGAAATTAAGCTTTTGTGCAATTGTATGGGCTACTACAGCAGTTCTTTTTGAATGACTTGAAAAATTGTGCTTCTTTGCATTGAAACCTGGAAGCGGCTCAAAGTCTATTTTCCTGTACCTGTCATTCAAGGCACATGCTTCGGCCAAGTCCAATGCCAGCGATATTGAACATAATACGCTGTTTAAGTCTATATATGGGGTATTGGAATCCATAATTTTCACCTCTGTTGAATATTTAAAATGTTTCTTCAAATAATGTGTAATAATATTATATAATACTTTTTTGGTACATGCCTGTTAAATTGGTGATAAAATACCTTTCTTACAAGGTATTTTTTTGTTATACAAGTAAGTATACTTTTGAAGGTGCTTATGGGAAGCTATATTGAAGCCCTCGAACTTGGAGCGGAAACAATTGTTTCTTCGGGGGGGCATGGTCCATGCAGAGACGGTTTTTACGGCGAGACCCATTCCGGAATACTGAAAAATTTGGGTTACGATGTTGATATAATAATTTTTGATGATTATAAAAATGACTTTAGGGGTACAATTGAAAGGATTAAAAGGATAAAGAACGGTAAATCCTTGCCGGAAGTGATCAGAGCGGTAAAAACCGTTTATGCAATGGCTAAGTCGATGGACAGGGTGGAGAAGCTTATACAGAGGGTCAGAGCATACGAAAAGAACGAAGGGGAATGCACAAAAAACTGGGAGGAAATACAGAAAAGATTGAGCATGGCTGAATGTGAAAGGGACATAATGGGGATAGAATCCGAGGCTGTTGAAATAGTCAGGTCAATTCCTCTTGACCCTGTAACTCCTGATAGAAGAATAAAAATAGGGATAGTTGGAGAAATATATGTTGTGATGGAGCAGTCAATCAATATGAAGATTGAGGAGATGCTAGAAACGGGGATACCCGTTCTAACACTTTCCATTGATGAACAGACGGGGTCAGCAAACATACAAACAAGGGTTGAAGCGTTTATAGATATGATAAAGGGCAAGAAGCTGAAGAACCAATCCGGAAACGATACAATTGATGATATGGAGGTAAGAGATGAAGGAGTTTTATATTGGAATAGACGTGGGCTCGGTGAGCACCAATGTGGTCGCAGTTGATAAAGATTTCAATGTACTTTCAAAGCAGTATCTGAGGACGAACGGCCAACCCATGGAGTCTGTAAAGGCGGGATTAAGAAATCTCAGAAATGAATGCAATGGTGAAGTCAGGGTTTTGGGTGTAGGGACGACAGGAAGCGGAAGACAGCTTACCGGAATTATGGTTGGTGCAGATGTTGTAAAAAATGAAATAACTGCACATGCCACAGCAACTGTCACTTATTACCCCAAAGTAAGAACCATATTTGAGATCGGAGGACAGGACTCAAAGATAATAATAATTAAAGACGGTATGGTAGTAGATTTTGCAATGAATACCGTTTGTGCCGCGGGAACAGGCTCCTTCCTTGAGCATCAGGCGGAGAGGCTAAAGGTGAAAATTGAGGAGTTTGGCGACTTGGCACTTTCTGCCAAGAAAAACGTAAGGATAGCAGGAAGGTGCACTGTATTTGCAGAGTCCGATATGATAGCAAAACAGCAGTATGGATTCTCAAAGGAAGAGATAATAAACGGATTGTGTGAAGCATTGGTAAGGAACTATATCAATAATCTGGGCAGAGGTAAAAAACTGGAGGCGCCCTTTGTGTTCCAGGGGGGAGTGGCTGCAAACAAGGGAATAAAAGCAGCCTTTGAAAGAGAAGTAGGTCATGAAGTGGAAATTCCTGAAAACTTCAACGTTATGGGAGCTATAGGTGCTGCGATCCTTGCAAAGGAATACATTGAAAATACTGGCGCAGCAACAAAGTTCAGAGGTTTTGAAAGCAGTGAATTTGATTTTCTTCCTACAAGCTTTGAGTGCAGCGGTTGTGATAATTCCTGCGAGGTAATAAAGGTGGAGCTGAACAGGAAGGTAGTGGCCATGTGGGGAGACCGCTGTGGAAAGTGGACCAACTCAGTGGCAGGGTAATGTCTAACTAAAATTTCTTAAACATTGCATATATTCATCCCATATGTAATAACTTTATATAAAGGATTTAGTGTAAACTGCTAAATATGTTAGATGGGAGGGATATTTATAAAACCGAGAATAGTTTTAATAACCAAGAAGAGCCTTATTATCTATACTGCGCTTCTGCTGATTTTGGTTATAGGTATAGTATTATTGTTTACATTAAGAAGCAGTGATGTAGGACTTGCTACCTCAGGCTATACATATCTCAGGTACAACGACGGGGTATTCGTAGGCTCGGAAAGCACAGAATCCGGAGATGTAAAAGCGGAGGTAACCATAAAGGACAAAAGGATTAAAAATATAAAACTTATTGAAATTCCTACAGCGTACATAGATAATAATCCGAATATCAAAGATGACATATCAAACCTCATATATTCGACAATAAAATCACAAGATATTGCAATAGCTAACGAGGAAGGAAATGCATCCTATGTATTGAACAAGGTGGTTAAAGCAATACGGAATGCTTTGAACCAGTCGATAATTAAGCAGTAAAAAAGGCTTCAATAGAAGTCTTTTTTATTACTTACTGCCTTTGCAATTAGGACAATAACCAAAGAAATAAAGCTTTTGGTTAACCAGCTTATAACCTGTCTTTTCTCCTACCTGGTCTAACAGATTAAAAAACATTTCATCGTCAACATCTTCAACCTTGCCGCAGTCAACACAGGTAATGTGTGGGTGCTGCTTAACGTTTGCATCGTATCTGAATTTGTCTTCCCCAACATTAAGCTCCTGAACCAGGCCTAACTCTTTAAATACCTCAAGTGACTTGTATACCGTAGCAAGGCTCATGGTAGGATACAGCGGCTGCAATTTATTATATAGCATATCCACACTAGGATGCTCCTTGGTATTTTTTAAAATGTCATATACGGCTATGCGCTGGGGAGTTACTTTATATCCCTTCTCTTTTAAATATTTAATTAAATCAATCATAGGTTTTCCTCCAGCGAAATTATTATTATAGACACAGCATAATTTAAATCATGAAATTTGTCAAGATATGCTATACAAAAAATGGAAGTTTTGGTTAATTTTTTGTGAAAAATTTGATAAAGTTTTAGCAATAATTCCATAAACGGAATTATTATTATTTAAATGGGATTTGATCCGCTTTGCTGCAACTTCGGAAAGGAAGGAATTTCAATAACACATGGCAAAATTATGGCCTTTACATTACCTGGTCTTTCTTCACAGCATTTTCGTTAATTTTTTGTTGTACAGAAAACAACTTGATTAGTACTTTATACTTATCCAATGCATAAAGAATAGCAAATGCAACAGAAACAAGCAGCACCAACAGCAGGTTGAGTCGGCTTTTTGCTATGAAATACATTAATTCCAGAGATACAAAGGTGAGAAAGAAATACTTCAGGATATCAACGGTTTTCTCGTTCATAAAATTCATTCCTTCTTATCAGAATATGTTTTGGAATCCAGTCTGCTGTCCGAAAATCATGCATAGTAGAAATGAGTATCCCTTATATATTACTGCAAAAAACTCAAATATCCTTCTGGAATATACAGTTACAATGAAAAAATATATTGTATGCTCCTGTTTCATATAAAAACCAAGTATGTTGGAATAATAATCCCAGATACATTTTTAATTGAAAGGAGCATAACCATGATAAACAAGGATGATTTGATAGAAAAACTGGTCGTTAAGAACAATGCAAGGATTGTACTCCTTGTAATGGATGGTATTGGAGATATACCTCATAAGGATTTTGGATATAAGACACCCCTGGAATATGCTATAACTCCCAATTTGGATAAAATCGCATGCAAATCCATATGTGGCAGAATTATACCTGTTGTGCCGGGAGTAACACCGGGAAGCGGTCCGGGACATCTGGGCCTGTTTGGGTATAATCCTCTTGAGCATGAAATCGGAAGGGGTATATTGGAAGCTGCAGGTCTGAACATGGATATTAAGGACGGAGATGTGGCAATGAGATGCAATTTTGCGACTGCAGATGCCAACGGTATAATTACCGACCGGAGAGCAGGAAGAATACCTACCGAAAAATGCGAAGAGCTTTGTGCAGCAATAAGTGACAAAATAAAGGAAATAGATGGTGTGCAAATTTTAATAAAACCTTCAATGCAGCATAGGTTTGTAGTTGTATTCAGGGGAGAAAACCTATCGGATGAGCTTACAGATTCAGATCCATTAATGGAAGGCAATGCACCCCATGAGGTCAAAGCTACAGCAAAAGCTGCTGAATTCACTGCGGGTATAGCAAACAAGTTTTATGAGGAGGCAAGAAAGGTCATAAAGGATTTGCATCCTGCCAATTCACTGTTGATGAGGGGCTTTTCCGAAAAGCCGAGGATACCGTCATTGCATCATAGATTCAAGCTTGATCCTGTGTGTATTGCATCTTATCCGATGTATAGGGGGCTTGCAAGACTGGTGGGAATGAATGTGGCGGATGTAGGGAAGAGCTATGAGGAGATTTTCCGGAAGTATTGCGACTTAAGCTCCAGGTATGACTTCTACTTCATACATATCAAGTATACGGACAGCAACGGTGAAGACGGCAACTTTGCAGAGAAGGTAAAGGTTATAGAAGATGTTGATAAGGCCCTGCCTATATTGCTGGAAAAGAAACCAAGTGTACTGTGCATTACCGGTGACCACTCAACTCCTGCAGCAATGAAGGCGCATAGCTGGCACCATGTGCCGGTGCTTATAAACTCGGACTTCTGCGGTGCGGATGAAACTGTAAGGTTTACCGAGAACGAGTGCAACAAGGGGGGACTGGGTACCTTTGAAAGCAGGTATCTTATAAACTACCTGCTAGCTAATGCATTGAAGCTAAGCAAATACGGCGCATAAAAAAACCAAAACCCCCTCGTGATAATGCGAGGGGGTTTATTTATCATATTTTAAAGTCCTGCAGCTTTTCTTACCGCTGCCTGGTGTCCGGAATCCAGCCTGTTTCCGCTGTGAGTCCTGCTGCCTTTAAAGTGTATGCAGAATTGCCCGTTGAAGTTGTTGTTTTTTATGGACTGACCTCCATGGGGCATCCCGTTCATTGAAGCTGCAACGTTTATTTCATTACCGGTTTTCTTATCCGTCATTGTTACTACTATTGCCCTTCTGTCCCAGCTCCAGCTGCCGTATATGCTTTTCATTATTTTTGTGTCTTCCGCAGTGAGGGGCTCGCTGTCTGCATGGTTTCTGCCGTATAACCTTTTGACCTTGAAGGATTTCCCTGTATCCACGTCGGTTACTGTGGCTATATCACCATTTTCAAATATGTATTGTACCTCTTTGAACCAGTCAAGATATTCCCCTTTCAAAGCCGAACTGCCTGAATTGCTTTCCTCACTACCTGCAGCCCCGCTATCCTCAGCGATTTCAGGGATTCTGATTTCCTGTCCTATTTGAGGAACGGCATCGGCCGAAAGCTTGTTTTCTTCCAATATGGCTTCTGCAGTTACACCAAAATCCTCTGCTATTGATTCAAAGCTGTCCCCTTCCTTAGCAACATAAATGTTCTTGTTATGTTCATATATAGTACCAAGCTCAGCACTGTCCTGCGTGGGAGTTTCTGTCTTGGAAGCCTCTGCCGGTTTGGTTTCAGCAGGTTTTGGTGCCACTACCTTTACTACATTCGGAATGATGATTGTCTGGCCTATATCAAGTATGGAGTCTTCAGTCAGGCCGTTAGCTTCAAGTATTGAATTTACAGATACATTGTAATCATTGGCGATATCCCAGATAGTATCACCTTTCCGGACTTTATATTTTACATTGACTTTTGTAGTATCTTTTCTTGAAGATGATGCTCTGCCTGGTATTGTTATGTTCTTGCCTGCCAGCTTGTTTATCTGGTTTAAGGTTTGCGGACCCAAAACTCCGTCTGCATCAAGCTTGTGTGCCTTCTGAAAATCCTTGACCGCCTTTTCGGTAACTTCCCCAAAATAGCCTGTGCAGGTTTCATTAAAATACCCTAGCTTTTTAAGAGCTGCCTGTATTTCGGCAATTTTATCCGAGCTGTCGCCTTTTTTGAATATGCCGCCATCGGCATAGGCAGGAAGGATTAAAAGCAGGGAAATAGTAAAGGTCAGTACCAGCAGAAAGGTTCTTTTAAATATTGAAGCATTCATGTATATTCTCCTCTCATACGGCTTACGAGGTTAGTTGACGGGTTCGGGTTGAGAGTTAACCCTAAGCATGCATTAAAATTGCATGCCATTCACCCCCATGATAGGTCCCCCGTTTCCTTAAGGAATTCAGCCTGTCTACAATAATTATACTATAAATCTGAAGCTGTGTGAAGCTAATATTTTCTAGCTGTGGCAACATCATTGCATGCAGGAAATACATAACATTGGTCGAATAATTGTATAATAAACTAAGTATTAGGGTGAAAAGGATGAAAGTATGTTTAAAAGGATAAAGCTCACCATACTATATATGAGAGACAAAAATGTGTCTTTTATAAAAAAGTTCCTGATAATCGGGAGTCTGCTATATCTGATCCTTCCCATAGATATAGTGCCGGATTTTATTATAGGCTTGGGACAAATAGATGATATAGCTGTTCTGGTCTTTATTTGGTTTGCTTTAAAATCTGAGCTTGATGAATATGGGAGAAAACAGGATTTGGCAGGTTCCCGGAACCCAAAGGTTATTCCTTTTGAAACCCGGAAAAAGGATGAGAACTAGAAGGTGATGAGATGAAAAAAATTGCGGCGCTCACTCTTGTTTTTCTTTTTTTACTGATTATGGGGTGTGCTGAGGCTGAAGATACAGGTACACAGAGCATTGAGCCGGGGGTAACCGGAATAGTAGAGGGAGCTCCTGATGCTGTAGAACCGGAGGGTATTAGCATATCCCTTACAGGGGATATAATGTTCGATAAATCTGTAGGTGCAGTTTTCAAGTCCAAGGGGGGAGACTACATATTTGAGGGCTATGGTAAATATCTGAAGGAAAGCGATATGGTATTTGGGAACCTTGAAACGGCCCTTTCAACCATTGGGCAGCCTATGAAGGATAAGGAGTATACGTTCAGGAGCAGTCCACAAGCGGCTGAGGCATTGAAGCAGTATAACTATACGGCTTTAAGCGTAGCCAATAACCATGTGTTGGATTTTGGCCCCAGGGCTTTTATTGATACTCTGAAGGCATTGGAGAACAACGGAGTCCGGTACTCCGGAGGCGGATACAACCGCCACGAGGCTGAAGAGGGAGTTTTTATAGAAAAGAATGGTATTAAGGTAGGTTTTGTTGCCTTTACCAGGGTGGTTCCCAGTGTGGATTGGTATGCCGGAACGCGGAAACCCGGAATAATAGGAGCTTATAAAGTGCATGAGGCGGTGGTGCTTGATACCATAAAAAGCCTTAAGAGCCAGTGCGACATCCTGGTAGTGTCTGTTCATTGGGGCAAAGAGGGTTCTGTAACGGTGAGAAAGGAAGAGGTAGAGATTGCTCATAAAATGGTAGATTCAGGTGCCGACATAATAACCGGACATCATCCCCATGTTGTGCAGCCTATCGAAATGTATAAGGGCAAGCCCATTTTCTACAGTCTGGGCAATTTTATTTTTACGACTTCCCATTCCGAGTTGTGCAATAAAACTATGGTAGCTACTGTAAAGGTTGATAAGGAGAAAAAAATAGAGTCTGTCAAAATAGTCCCGGGAATAATAAAGCTTGGCAGGCCGTTCCCTATGGAAGATAAACAAAGAAAAGAATTTATTGAATACCTTAATAGAATGAATATAAATTTAAAGTTAGAATAATTTGGAATATTTTTCTCAACATATAATATAATATTCAATGTGCCGAAAATGCCCTGTTGCTGTATGACAACCGAATCTGCCGCCTTGTTTTGCTATGGGATATACATTTGATAAACAGCAATTAAGGTATATTTTTCTTTTTTGTATGTTTGCAGCAGGATTCAAATCTGTAATGTAGAACTATAGTATAACATTCAGAATATTCAAAAATTGACTTGAAGTGGTGATAAAGTATGAGTATGCCATCTCTCAGTATTTATGATGCTTACCTGTTCCGGGAGGGAAGTCATTTCGAGAGCTACAGGTTTTTTGGCGCGCATCTGGACAGCTTCGAAGGTTCGGAGGGGGCTGTATTTCGCGTGTGGGCACCTAATGCAGCGGAAGTGAGGGTCATAGGTGACTTTAATGGTTGGAACGGGGAAAGGCATCCCATGCAGAAGGATGAGAAATCCGGCATATGGTCAATTTTCATACCGGGGATAAAGCATTGGGATATGTATAAGTATGAGATATGCACATCAACTGGCAGCATTGTGGCAAAGGCTGACCCTTATGGGTTCTATTCGGAGCTCAGACCGGGAACTGCTTCCAAGGTAGTTTCTTTGGAGGGATATGAGTGGCAGGACTCAAAATGGCTTGAAGTAAGGAAGAATGCCAATCTGTATGAAAGCCCGATTAATATATACGAGGTTCATGCAGGCTCGTGGAAAAGGAAATGGGATGGGGAGTTTTTTTCATACCGGGAATTCGCCGATGAAGTCATAGATTATGTCTGTTATATGGGTTATACCCACATAGAACTGCTTCCTGTCACCGAGCATCCCTATGACGGATCATGGGGATACCAGTCTACAGGCTACTATTCTGTAACGAGCAGATATGGTTCTCCCTATGATTTTATGTATTTCGTGAATAAGTGCCACCAGAAGGGAATAGGAGTAATACTTGACTGGGTGCCGGGGCATTTCTGCAAGGATGAGCATGGCTTGAGACTTTTTGATGGTACTACACTATACGAATATAGTGACCCAAGAAAAGGTGAAAACCTGGGTTGGGGAACGAGCCATTTTGATCTGGGAAAGCCGGAGGTACAGAGTTACCTGATTTCAAACGCTGTATTCTGGTTCGATGTTTACCATATAGACGGCATACGGGTTGATGCAGTAGCAAGCATGCTTTATCTCGACTATGAAAGAAAGCAGGGGGAGTGGACCCCTAACAAATATGGGGGCAGGGAGAACCTTGAAGCTGTAGACTTCATAAAGAAGCTTAATACAGCTGTATTCGGACGCTACCCCAATATACTGATGATAGCAGAAGAATCAACTACATGGCCTCTTGTAACTGCACCTTCATATCTGGGCGGGCTGGGGTTCAATTACAAATGGAATATGGGCTGGATGAATGATATGCTGAAATATATGGAGTTGGACCCGATACATAGAAAATGGCATCATAACCTCATTACATTTTCATTTATGTATACATACTCGGAAAACTATGTGCTTCCTTTTTCCCATGATGAGGTCGTACATGGTAAAAAATCGCTTCTCAATAAAATGCCGGGGGATTACTGGCAGAAGTTTGCCAATCTGAGGGTATTATACGGATATATGGCTGCTCATCCCGGGAAGAAGCTGCTTTTTATGGGAGGGGAGTTCGGACAGTCCATAGAATGGCGGTATGACTACGGACTGGAATGGGTGCTTCTTGAGTATGAGCTGCATAGAAAAATGCAGTATTATGTGAAATACTTGAATGATTTGTATAGAAATGAGCCTGCACTATGGGAGCTTGATCATAGGGAAGAGGGGTTTGAATGGATAGACCCGGACAACTCCAGGCAAAGTATTGTTATACTCATGCGGAACGGCCGCAATGAAGGGGATGCCATCATTATTGTATGCAATTTCACTCCGGTAACCTATAAAAAGTACAGGATTGGATTGCCTTATAACTGCAAATATGAAGAAATATTCAATAGCGACTGGATGGAGTTCGGAGGTTCGGACCGCAGAAATAACGTGACTGTGCCGGCGGAAGCCTATAAATGGCATAACCGGCAATATTCAGCTGAGATTCAGGTTCCGCCCCTTGCTGCGGTATACCTAAAGCCGGTAAATTATAAGCCGGAAAAAGCAAAGGCAGAGGCAGCAAGTATAGAGCTGCCAGAGCTCGAGCTCGTCTGAAGCTGTGGAAAACGTAAAATTTATTATGCAATATCTCGGATTTATGTCATAAGTATATATAAATAAAATTTAAAACAAAGGGAGGGGTGTGCATGAGAAAGAAAGAATGGATTGCTATGATTTTGGCCGGAGGACAGGGCAGCAGACTTACGCTGCTTACTAAAAAGATTGCAAAGCCTGCTGTGTACTTTGGCGGAAAATACAGAATAATCGACTTCGTACTCAGCAACTGTTCCAATTCCGGTATAGATACTGTAGGTGTTCTGACACAGTATCAGCCTCTGGTTTTAAATTCTTACATAGGAATAGGAAGCCCCTGGGACCTTGACCGGAAAAATGGCGGAGTCACTTTACTTCCGCCATATATGAATGAAAAGGGAGGGGAATGGTATAAGGGCACAGCTAATGCCATATACCAGAACATCAACTTTATTGATGAACATAATCCTGACTATGTCCTGATGCTGTCAGGGGACCACATATATAAGATGGACTATTCCGTCATGCTGGATTACCATAAGGAAAAGGAAGCAGAAGTCACTATTGGTGTAATTGAGGTACACTGGGATGAAACAAACAGGTTCGGAATCATGAATACAGAACCGGACGGACGTATTTATGAGTTTGAGGAAAAGCCCAAGCAGGCAAAGAGCAATATGGCTTCGATGGGTATTTATATTTTTAATTGGGATATATTGAGAAAGTTTCTTATAGAAGATGAAATGGATCCGAACTCCAGCAACGATTTTGGGAAGAATGTCATTCCACAGATGCTTAAATCAGGTATTAAGCTCTTTGCATATCCCTTCAAAGGATACTGGAAGGATGTGGGGACAATAGAGAGCCTTTGGGAGGCCAATATGGATCTTCTGAAGGAGGATAACAAGCTCAATCTGTATGACTCCAAGTGGAAGATTTATTCGGTAAACCCGATAAGACCTCCGCACTATGCCGGCGAGAACGCCGTTATAAAGGGGTCGATGGTTGGCGAGGGCTGTGTGATTTATGGCGAAGTTCATAATTCGGTGCTGTTCCCGGGTGTTTATGTGGGGAAGAATACCAAAGTCGTAGATACAGTGGTAATGCCCAAGGTATTAATAGGTGACAACGTTACTGTTGAGCGTGCAATTATCGGCCTGGAATCAGTGATAAAAGACGGCTGCAGGGTTGGGAATGCGGCTTCCAAGGCGATAACACTTGTAGGAGAGTTTGAGGAGCTTGCAGAAAACACAGTCTATAAGTATTGATACGCGATATATTCAATATAAGGAGGGATAGTCATGTTGGACTACATGGGAATTGTCAATTTGAGCGAGCGGGAGGACAACATCAAGGAACTGACGTATAACAGGCCTATTGCATCGATACCGATTGCAGGAAGATACAGGGTGATAGATTTTGCCCTTTCAAATATGGTAAACGCGGGGATACAGAATGTAAGCATTTTTACCCAGAATAAATACAGGTCACTTTTGGACCATCTTGGGACAGGAAAAGCATGGGACCTTGACAGAAAAAACGACGGTTTGTTTATACTCACACCTATGTTTGATTATTATACTCTGGGCGTGTACAGGGGCGATATAGAGAATTTCAAGAATCATATTGACTATATACACCTTAGCAAGCAGAACAATGTAATAATTACCGCCAGCAATATGGTTTGCAATGTGAACTATAAAGACGCAATAAAGCAGCATAACGAGTCCGGGGCAGACATAACTCTGGTGTACAAACGGTCGGATAACTATATTGAGGATTTCCGGCAGTGCGGCATATTAACTCTTGATAAGACAGGTAGGGTAACCGGAATTGATATAAATACGGGAAAGAAAAGCGAAGATAACGTATCCATGGAAATGTACATCATGAAAAAATCATTATTTCTGGATATTGTACATACCTGTGTATCGAGAGGGGATTGTGATTATTTCAAGGATGCGGTGCAGAGAAACCTTGATAAATTCAAAGTGTACGGGTACAGGTACGATGGATATCTGGGTTGTATAAATTCAATACAAAGCTATTACAAAGTGAATATGGAGCTTTTGAATCTGGACATTTCAAGGGAGCTGTTCTTTAAAAACGGGCTTATATATACCAAAATAAAGGATGAACCTCCGGCAAAGTATAACAAGGGTGCAAGTGTGGTAAATTCACTTGTGGCCAACGGGTGCATAATCGACGGGCACATTGAAAACAGCATAATATTCAGAAGTGTGAAAGTGCATAAAGGGGCAGTGATAAAAAACAGTATCATAATGCAAAACTGTGTGATAGAAGAAAACGCTTTTTTGAGAAATGTAATATTGGATAAAAACGTAAGAATAACAAAGGAAAAGCAGCTAAAAGGTGACGAAAGCTACCCTATAGTTATTGAGAAAAAAGCAATAATATAGTTTGAAGCTTTTATGAAATATAAAAGCTTTGAACAGGGTGAGGAGTAGATTCTATGAAAATACTTTTTATAGCCTCAGAGACTTTTCCGTTCATAAAGACAAGCGGTCTGGGCGATGTGATATTCTGGTTGCCCAAGGAACTTAGAAAGCTTGGTATAGATGCCAGGGTAATGATTCCGAAGTATGGCGATATTGCGGACTTTTTCAGGGAAAAAATGTCTTGCATCAGTATTTTTAACGTACCGGTAGGTTGGCGGAATCAATACTGCGGTATAGAAGAGCTTAAATATGAGGGAATGCCGTTTTACTTTGTAGATAATGAGTATTACTTCAAAAGACAAGGGATATATGGCTTTTATGATGAGGCAGAGAGGTATGCCTTTTTCTGCAGAGCAGCACTGGAAGCAATAAAATATATGGATTTCAAACCGGATGTGCTGCACTGCCACGACTGGCAGACCGGAATGGTAAATGTGCTGCTTCACGCCCACTACTCTGAGGATCCTGAATATACTGGTATCAAGACTGTTTATACAATACATAACCTGATGCACCAGGGAACATTTCCAAAGGAAATTCTGGGAGAACTGCTGAACCTTTCCGAGGATTACTTCAATATTGATTCTGTGGAGTTCTTTGGGGGAGTGAGCTTCATGAAGGGAGGCATCAACTACTCCGATATAATTACGACTATAAGCAGTACTTATGCGGAGGAAATTCAGACACCCTTCTTCGGTGAAAGGCTTGATGACCTTTTCAGAAAGAAGAGGGAGGCTCTTCACGGAATAGTTAACGGTATTGACTATGGCTCCTACAACCCGGAAAAGGATAGAGCCATTTATGTGAAATATAATTCCAAAAGCATAAAGAATAAGGCGGAAAACAAGCTTAAGCTGCAGGCGGAGTTAAAGCTTCCAATAAACAGGGATGTTCCGATGCTGGCAATGGTTTCCGACCTTATACGGCAAAAAGGTATTGACATTATCGCACACAGCCTGGATGAGATATTATCCGTGGATGTACAGCTGGTTGTTTTGGGAGTGGGAGACAGCGGTTACGAAGCATTATTCAGGAGCTGCTCGGAAAAGTACCCGGAGAAGCTTTCGTGTAATATAACCAATAATGATGTATTAGCCAGGAAGATATTTGCAGCATCCGACATTTACCTCAAGCCTTCACTGTTTGAACCTTGCGGAATTGCACAGCTTATAGCCCTTAGATACGGCAGTATACCTGTTGTAAGAGAAACCGGAGGACTCAAGGATACAGTGAAGTCCTACGATGAAAATACCGGGGAAGGCAACGGTATCAGTTTCAGCCAGTATAATCCACAGGAGCTGCTTCGTGCAGTAAAGAGAGCAATTGCCTTGTATAATGGGGATTCGTGGAAGCAAATAGTAAATAATGCTATGAAAGAGGACTTCAGCTGGAAAAAAACGGCGGTTTCATATAAAAAGCTTTATCAGAATCTGATTTGAAAAATAGGCGCTTCTTATGCGCTTTTTTCTTATCCTTGAACAAAAAATATACCTGCAAATCCTTGAATTATATATGTCGTGAAAAAGATTTATCATACAAAATCAGTTGAAGCGTCTGATTTTGTGTTATTAAATATGTACTTTTCACGACATATGAATTGAGGAAAATGTTTCGCACTACACTAATTTAATGGAAGATGTGTAGTGCGAAACATATTATATCCATAGTTTATAATGACAAAATATCGTATAATTAGAGGTATAATTACAATTTGTGGAGGCTAATATGGGGATAAGTAAGGAAAAGTTCAGAGAGGACTATCTAAAAAAGCTTATGACTATGCACGCCAAAAGCTTTGAAGAAGCTACTCTTGCAGATAAATATTCCGCACTTGGAAGCCTTATCAGGGATTATGCAGCTCCAAACTGGGTAAAAACCAATGAAAAATACGCTGAAAAAGAAGTTAAACAGGTATATTACTTTTCCATTGAATTCCTGCTGGGCAGGCTTCTTGGCAACAATTTGGTCAATATGGGGCTGGAGAAGGTCTGTGAGGAAGTGCTTAACGAGCTTGGTATGACGCTTAAAGATATAAAATCGGTAGAGCCGGATGCAGGCCTTGGAAACGGCGGTTTAGGAAGGCTTGCAGCATGCTTCCTGGATTCCATGGCTTCTCTCGGAATCCCGGGCCACGGCTGCGGAATCAGGTACAAATATGGCTTATTTGAGCAAAAAATTATTGACGGCTACCAGGTGGAACTACCGGAGAACTGGTTGAGAGAAGGCAATGTATGGGAGATAAGAAAAGCGGATAAGGCTGTGGAAGTAAAGTTCGGCGGTAATGTAAGGGTGGAAAATGAAAACAACCGGTTGAAATTTTACCACGAGAATTATGAGACGGTGTTGGCCGTGCCATATGATACGCCGGTTATTGGATATAATAATGATACTGTAAACACTTTACGTTTATGGAGCGCTGAAAAGCCTGAGAAAGATTTTGATCTGAGTTCCTTCAGCAGGGGCGAGTATTTGAAGTCGGTTGAGCAGAAATATTCAGTAGAAGCAATTTCACAGGTGCTGTACCCTGACGACAGTTATGAAGAAGGCAGGCGTTTGAGGCTCAAACAGCAGTATTTCTTCGTATCGGCAGGGTTGCAGAGCATTATGAGAAGCTATAAGCAGAGCGGCTGCCCAATTTATGATTTCGATGAAAAGGTAGCAATCCATATAAATGATACTCATCCCGCACTGGCTGTACCTGAGCTTATGCGAATTCTTTTAGATGAGGAAGGCCTGGACTGGGATACGGCATGGAAGGTTACAACAAATACAATATCTTATACAAACCATACGATATTATCTGAGGCCTTAGAAAAATGGCCTATAGACATGTTCAAATCCATGCTTCCCAGAATTTTTATGATTGTAGATGAAATAAATGAGCGGTTCTGCGGGGATTTATGGAACAGGTATCCCGGAAATTGGGACAAGATTGCCAAGCTGGCAATAGTGGCGGACGGATATGTAAAAATGGCCCATCTGGCTATTGTGGGGAGCCATAGTATCAACGGAGTTGCGAAAATTCATACAGAAATATT